>CAYJFV010000160.1:0-3207 GCA_964369275.1 uncultured Desulfovibrionaceae bacterium | reverse complement strand
ATGCACATAAAAGTAGATATGGTGTTTTATTCATAACTTACTGTCCTTGTTTCTAAAGGTTTCATTCGCTGATGTGGTACATTTCTATGGCAAGATATGCAACTATCTTTTGATTCCATAACTGCCACATTCATATTTGTCATTCTATGGCATCTTATACAGTTATCTTGAAGAATTTTATCCATGCTTTCTGTAGTCATAATTGGTAAATCATAAGAACCGACAGTATTTATATAAATATCAGTTGCACCAAGTTTTGCCTTTGTAAGCAGGTAGTTTACAGGGTTATCATGCGGAAGATGACAATCATTACATGCCAAATCTGCATGCTTAGAAAGTTTGTGCGACACTGAAACAGGTAGCATAATGTGGCACGAAGCACAAAAAGCACGCTCATTAGTACGCTCAACCACGTACATTGAGCCTGCAAAAGCCACTGCACCGCATAATGCCCCCACAAGAACAAGTATCACCGACGAAGTTTTAAAATACTTCATGTTGCCTCCTTTACCAATGAAAAAACAAAAAAGTTTCTTACATATTGAAATGTTAGAGGATTATTATTTTACAACGATGAAATTAAAACAAAAATAATATATTTACTAAAGATATAACATTGATTATTTTAATTTGGTGTGATTAAAATCACAGAAAGTTATTAAATTATAATTTTTGTGATAAATGTCACAGAAATAAATATATTTATAGCTAAAGTGAAAAATAAAAATATTGCATTTGTGTTTAATTCATCTACTATACAAGAAATTACAATATTTTTATAGATACTAAATACAATACTGCATGAGGGAATTTATGACTTCACAAATTGATGAGCTTAAACAACTTGCATTATTTAACCAAATTCCTATTGAGGATTTAAAATCTATTGTAAACAATATACAAAAACTACACTTTACTGAAAATACTGTCATTTTTAATGAAGGTGATGAAGCTAAAGGTTTATATATTATTGTAAAAGGCAATGTAAAGGTAAGAAGAATTACCTCTGATGCAAAAGAAGTAGTATTATTCTTTTCACGTAAAGACTATTTAATAGGTGAAGGTGCAGTATTTCAAAACAATACACATCCCTACACTGCAATTGCAACTGCTGATGTAGAAATTTACTATTTACCTAAACAATTATGCTACAAACTAGTAGAACAACATTCTTCCTTTGCACTTGTTTTGCTTAAACTTTTTTCTTTAAGGCAAAGAATGTTAGTGCACAAACTTGCTGCACAAGGCGAAAGAAGTGCTTTAACAAGAATTGCTGCCTACCTTTTACACCGATATTTTTTAGAAGGCTCTAATAACAGTTTTTCACTTCACCTTAGCCGTGAAGACTTAGCAAATTTACTAGGCTTTGCCCGTGAAACAGTTTCAAGGCAACTTTCTATACTTGTAGAATATAACGCAATTCGCCTTGAAGGAAGAGTAATACACATTATAGATGAAGACTTATTAAAATCTATTTCCGAAGGTAATTAAAAGTAAAATGTCTTATATACAAGATACAAGACATTTAAATACTTATTTTTTATTTACTTTTATCTACGTTTATCAATCAATTGATTATTGTCATAAAACGCTTTCTTATCTTGATACAGCATAAAATCAGCGTCAATTTGTGTTTGTTCCCACGTAGTTTCATTCAAAACATCACAAAATGCATAGCCTATTGCTACACTAGCAAAAGGTATTTTTTCGGCATTTTCTTTTAAACGCATTTTTACTAGTTTAATATAGTTTTCAATGTCATCTAGTGAGGGTTCTAAGAATAAAATAGCAAATTCATCACCACCAATTCTGTAGGCTATATGTTTATCACTTTCTAAGCCAATAATTGCTTTAGCAAAACTTTTAATGTATTCATCGCCCATTTTATGGCCTAATTGATCGTTTACAAGTTTTAGCGAATTTAAATCTGCTAAAAGAAGAGCATGCTTTTTAACCCTGCCCGATTCCATAAAGTTATCTAAATCTAGCTGATATGCATTACGATTTTTTAAACCTGTTAAAGAATCGGTATTAGATAAATCTTTAAAATGCGGGTTTGAAATTCTACGAAATAAAGCACGCGAAATAAAAAATGCAAGAAGGCATGTTAAAATAATTTTTATTGGTGTAGTTAAACGAATATATTTGAAGGCCTCATACTGAGCAGATGCGGGAAATTCAATACCAATTGCACCAATAACCTCATCAGTTGTACCCTCATGTATTGGATAATAGGCAACAAAAACATCGCCCCATTCTGTATTTTTTATGTCATCAGGCATAACTATATTGCCTTCAAGAGCAAGCGATAAATCATCAATAAAATCTGCTTCTATAGGGTCGCCTGGTAGTCTAAAATCAGAATCAGTTGAAGGCAAACCATCAACAAGATATACTAACTGCCCATTTGCATTTCTAATTGCAGTGTATAGATATTGAGCCGAGGAGATTTCGCGAATTTCTAATAAAAATGCTTGTGCATTTTTATATTCTTCTGAAGTAACTTCACAACTTTCTAAAAAAGCATCATTCTCCATATTTGCATCAACATAGTTTGCAATATCACTAACGCGTGCAGCAAGTGAATTTATCATTTGTTTATAGCTTAGGCTATATGCAAAAATAAAAACCACAAAACAAGAAATTACTACTAGTACAGTTACTAATATACCAACTTGAATATCAACTCGATTATAAAAAGATTTTTGCTTCATACAACATTTCTCCCACAAAACACTGCAAACATACATTTTATATGTAACATTATGTATCAATCTTGTCAATATACTTTACTTATTATAAAAAATGCAAGAATTAGAAAAAAACTTTCTTCCTTATAGAAATTAAATAGTGATTTTTACTACGATTAATTTTTATTTAATTTGCTCTGCCAATAATTCCGCAATATGGTACACTTTTACCCTGCTATTTACTTTATTTAAACTTCCTTTAATTTGCATTATGCAACCAGGGCAGTCTGCAACAACTTTGCTTGCATTAGATTTATGAATATTGTCTATTTTATTCTTTGCAATTTTTGCTGAAATTTCTGGAAATTTTGCAGAATATGTACCACCAAAGCCACAGCAAACATCTTCTTCAGGGCTTGCAACATAATTAGCCGCATAATTCAATAATGAACGTGGTTGTTCTTTTACTTTTAAACCCCGGCATTGATGACAAGGTAGATGAAGTGTAACCTGCTCA
>CAYJFV010000159.1:0-4537 GCA_964369275.1 uncultured Desulfovibrionaceae bacterium | reverse complement strand
TGAATTGCATCCAAACAAATGTAAGGTAGTATAAGTTTTTCAAAGCTAAATATATAGCTACAAAAGCAAGAAAAACGATAAATGTTCCAGCTGGTCCAATCATTGCGTATATAAGTTCAAAATTTTCACGAGATAAGAAGTCAGGTGCTTTTTCAATTTCTTGGGTAACATTTTTAATTTGACTTAGTTTTCTTACATTTTCTTTATCTGCAAAGTTAGAACTTGCAATATAAGAAGTTTCGTCTTTAACAACAGTTTCATTGAAGAATGTAACTAAAGAAAGCGGAACAAAAAGATAGTTTTCTATAATTTCAACAGGAGCATTTAAAACTACTGCTTTATCAATGAAAGATTTTGCTTCATCTACAGCAGTAAATTCAGGCTCTAATTTTTCTTCTTTACTTCCTGTTTCTTCTATAACAACAGGCATATAAATTGTGTGAGATAGAAGCCCTTCTTTTTCATCTTCATCTAAATCAATCGTAAGAACATATACTTCTTTATTAAATTCTTTTTTTATAGGAGCATTGGTTTTATTAGCTTCTGCATTTTCTTGTGCAACTACTTTTTCAGTTTCATTTGTATATTGCAGAGTAAGAACTTCATCTTTGAATGTAACCACAAGGTTTGGTTCATATAAATCAGCTAGTTCAACAACATCTAGCATAAGTTCTTGTTCATTGGTGAAAAAATATGGTGTTTTAAAAGCATATTCAAAAGCAATACTATTAGTTATTCTTTCAATAATTTGTGCATTTGTTAAATTTTCTTGCTCACTATTTCTGTCTCGGTTATTATCTCTTCTATCATCTCTTCCGCCATCTCTTCTATCGTCTCTTCTATCATCAGCCCTACCAACATCTCTTAACAATAGTTCCGGATTGAAGGGTCTTACTTGCACGCTAGATTTTGGGCCTTGAAGTTGAAAAATAAAATCGGCTCTAAAATCAGTAGGGATAGCTACTTCTTGTGAACTTGCTTCTTTATTTTGTATTGTTTCAGCCGTTGCCGTATTATGAGCCTGAGCAGAATTTGAGGTGCTTGAATTTTCATTAGCTAATGCATTTGAAAAACAAATAACTATGCACAGCATTGAAAAAACCAATGCTGAACAAAAATTTTTGAAATTTTTCTTAATCACAATATCATCCTATACGTATTTTTTTATATTCAAAGAAAATAGCTTCAGCCTAAAAAGCATTCTCTTACAATAAAGTTTTACAAATCAAACTTTCTGCGTCTTTATAATATTTATTTTATTTACTGTCAAGTGAAATATAACAACTATACAAAAAAATACTCTTGATAAGTTTTGTCTTATCAAGAGTATTTTGGTTTTACACAGTCATCTATTATGAATTAGAATTTAACTTGAAGTCCAAGAGTAACCGCTAATGGGTTTACGAAACTATCATTAGCTTGTTTTCTTTCTGATGTAAGGAAGTTATATACAGCAAGAGTTGTTGTATATTTTTCATTCCAAACTTTGCTTACTGATGCATTTAGATTATAAACATCAAACACGTAAGGGCTACCGTCTAAAGCTTTCGCATTGTATGAGGCATTAGCAGGGTCAAAATAGTTATTCCTTGCACCATATTCTTGCATATATTGACCCCATAGGCTAGCATTTAAATCTAAATCAGAATTATTATAGTCTAATTTTAGTGTGTATGTATGTTTAGCGTAGTCACCTAAACGCCATGCTCTATTTTCTTGTCTTTGATCTAACCAAATATAGCCTATAGAAGCTGTGAATGCGTCAACGAAGTTATAAGAAGCAAACATTTCAACACCTTCTGTTGATGTATCTAATGAAGAGTACGTTCTTATTTGCACTTCATAACCAGTACCATAAGGGTTACCAGCGTGTGATGTTCCGCCAATATATCCTGGTTGTCCTACATCCGCTGGGTCATCACTGTAAACAACTTGTGAGCCGTAAGAACCGTCATACGTTTTATAGAAGTATCCAATAGAACCATTAAAGTCACCAAATTCTGCTTCATACGCAACTTCCCATGCAAAGCCATTTAAAGGCTTAAGGTCTTTACTTCCGATTACACGAGTACCATTAGGTGCAAATGAGTTAGAACCACGACTTTCAGCACCATCTGTGTAAGATAAAATAGGAGCTGAATATGATGTACCAAAGCTTGCTTTGATGCGGTTTCCAGGAATAAATTCATACGTACCACCTAATTGGTAGGTTAATGCAGAATCAAAAGAAGAGTTCCAGTCAAAACGAACTGCAGGAATTAAGTATAACTTTTCATCAAAAAGTGAAATTTCATCTTGTAAGAAGATACCCAAACTTGATCTATCAATATAACCAGCATTTAAAACATCTGTATTGTTATTTTGAGTATCTAATCTATATTGGAAACCACCAGTTAGTGAGTTCATGTCATTTATAAACCATGTATCTTGTCCATTCATGGTTATAGTTGCCATATCATAACTTTGAAATGTATGTGACATACCAGCATCAAACTTAAGCATGTGCTCTTCTAATTGCCCATCATAAGCTAGTGTACCTGAATAAATTTCTATCGGTGTACCAACAGAACGAGTAAAAACACCTGTAGTTCCATTAGTATTTTCAGAAATACTTATAGATTGTGAAGCATTACCACTAAATGAAACACGGTGGTCTTCACTAAAGCTATAGCCTACATTACCGCCTGCACTATACGTTGCACCTTGTCCATTCATAGTCCAACCTATGTTAGGAACACCTGCACTAGCATAACCGATTCTGTCTTCTTTATAACCCATTAATTTTTTAACGGAAGCATTCATTGTAGCATCCCATTTACCCATTTGACCGAAATCATAAAATGAAGAAAAAGTGCTTTCCAAGCTACCTATGCTTAGATTAACTAGTCCACCTTCATTACCACCTTTTTTAGTGATAATGTTAATAACACCGTTAAGAGCATCTGCACCATATATAGCACCAGCTTGCCCTTTAATAATTTCAATTCTTTCAATGTTTGAAACATCAATCATATCAAGGTATGTTCCCAAACCGTCTGATTTAGTTTCAAAATATGGAAGTTGACGTCCATCAATTAATAAAAGAGGTGATGAAATATCTGCCAAACCTGAACCACGAATAGTAAGTGGGTCTCTACCATTTGTTATAACAACACCAGGTATGCTTGCAAAAACTTGTTCAACGTTTGTTGCACCCATTTCAACAATTTGTTCTGCTGTTACAACTTCCATTGTTTGTGGAACATCTTCAACAAACTGTTCTGTTCTTGTTGCAGAAATAACAACAGTACCTGTTTCAATATATTCTGGACTAGCAGATGCGTTTGCAGCGTCAACTTCAGCTTGAAGTTGCAGTGCTTCTTCCATAGTCATAGTAGCTTCTTGTGCTACGGCAACGCCAGCACATGCTAACTGTGCACTAAGTGCAAAAAATAATAAGTTACAAGAAAGTTTTTTCATTATTCACCCTAAAATAAAATTATTTAACAATAGTTAGTAAAAACCAACCCACCCAAAGCCAAAAAACAAAACTAAGTTAGTTTTGTATTTCAAAAAAGTTTTTGTTAAAAGTTATTTGTTTGATTAGTCTAACTTTCAAAACAAAAAAAATTTAATGTTTTCATGCATTTATATTGTTTAGTGTTCATGTAAAACAATGTAATGCTGCTCTAATAGAAACTTCTATAGAATTATTTTACACTTGTCAAGTTTTTTCTTAAGAATTAGTTAAACTTTACTAAGTTGTTCTTAAATATATTTATTCAATTATAATCATTCATTTAATTTGTATTTTTTTATAACAATTCTTTAGCTTTCTAAAATATTTTTTTTATACAAAAGGCCTTACAACACAGCTTTTTTACTATTATATCAAATAATTACTATAAAATTGTAACATTACACTATTCTGTTGACATTATATTAGTTTTATACTATTTTTTCACTCAACAAAGTTTTACTACCCTAACTTTATTACTGTATTGTATTTATATACATGTCATACTAATATAGTTTTACTACAAAAGTGTTACTGGTTCAACTTACTTAAATTTTTTATGGGATTATAAAGCAACTATGTATAAGGTTTTTAAACTACTTCTCCTTGCACTGTGTTTTTTCGCCTTGCAAGGCTGTGCCGCTATTATGGAAACATACCAGCCAGCCGAAATCGACTTACCAGATGAGTTTCTTGCAAAAAGCGGCGAAGAGGTAATTCACAGCATAAAATGGTGGGAAGCTTTTAATAGCGAAGAATTAAATAAAATTCAAGAAAAAGCACTGGCATCATTGTTTAGTGATAATAAAGAGTTAGGCAACTATGATTTGCAAATTGCCTACACTCGCCTAGCTTCAAGCGAAGCAAGCCTATCTCAAAGCCGCTCTTCTTTCTTCCCAAGTATTTCTGGCAGAGCAAGTACAAATATAGACCCGTCTAAATCTATTGAATCACCAAGCATCAGTCTATCTGTTTCCACTTCTTATGAGGTTGACTTGTGGGGTAAAGTAGCCGCAGGGGCCCAAGCAAGCGAATATAGCT
>CAYJFV010000158.1:0-4545 GCA_964369275.1 uncultured Desulfovibrionaceae bacterium | reverse complement strand
TATAAATAAGTTAACTTTCCTTACATCTATGCCTCTTTTAAAACACAAATACAACAAAATATCTAACTATAAAACTCCATACAATATATTAGTTGACTTAATTGTAATATAAAAATAAAATATGCTCAGTTTTATTTTTTTGTTTTTATAAAAATTGGAGTTTTTTATGAAATTACTTAATCGTATATTTGTATTTGCATTTGCTTTTACATGTTTGACAGCTAACGCAAATGCGGGGCTTTTAGATTTAACTCTTACACAAAATGGAAATACTGCCACTAAGTCATTTAACTCTATTTTAGATTTAGCACAGTTTGACCAAAGCGAACTGCAAGGTATTTTATCAGGTTATAATGAAAATGTTGCGGCTACTTTAAACATTAACTATCGTGGTGTACCAATTGTGGTAACAAGTAATGGTGCGGGTGCTTTAGTTGCAACTATGAATGGCACTGTTTTGTATGATAGCGTAAAAGAAGGCAAAAGTTCAAGCACACGAGCTGCACTTGATGGACTTGCTGATAAGTTTAAGGATAACCCTACAGAAATTATTGATATTCTTAACGCTGAAGCAGTAAAATCAACACCTTTCGACCCTGTAGCTGGTAACCCATCTTCTTTCTTATATAGAATGCAAGATTCTTCTTATAATGCAGTTGCTTACGACTATACTTTCCGCCCAAATTTATCAATTCATAACTTGCAAGGCAGTGGAAAAGATGCTTCTGTAATAAGCTTAAATGTTCCTTTAGGTTTTACTTTCAATTTTACACAGCAAACAGGGCTTACCTTTGATTTGCCAATTACTGCAAATTTGTACGATGGTTCGCTTGCTGGTGATGTTTCCGCTGGTTTAACTTGGAGGCAAGGAATTTTATCGAATGATACTATTGTGTTATCGGCGGCATTAGGAGCAAGAGGTGGTGTAGCCGCTTCGCTAGACCTTGGCACTGCTGGTATTATTTGGAGTGTTTACGGTGCGTTAAACACAAAATATATGCTAAATGATAGTCTTTCATTTAGAATGATAAACAGCGTTGGTTATTACAATGCACCGCCTTATGATTTATCATCAATAGCTGATGGTATTGATATGCGTGTTCCTTACGATTTTACTGCAATTGGTTTAAAAAACAGTATAGCTGTAAGCTATAATTTCACTCCGCAATGGCTTGCTTCATTAGCATTTATTGATAACCGCTTTGTAGATTTTGACCAATATATTAGCTACTACGAAGAAATTAGATTAAGCTTTGAATTTGACCGCGGTGAAGGTGGTTTTATTGAAGATATGGCTATATATGCAGGTTACAAATTTGGCGAACATGATTATGACGGTTTTGAAGTAGGTTTTGGATTTAATTTCTAAACACACGCTCTAATTAAAAATCTATATAAAAGTTAAGAGAAACTATGTTTTTATAATATAGTTTCTCTTATTTTTTAAAATAGCCTATATATTTAAATAATTATGTCGATATACTACTTAATTGTTTAACAATCATTTAAGTTTTATAATCTACTAGGAGTAGTCCATGAAAAAAATTGCCATCTTTCTTACTTTAGCAATGTGCCTTTTTGCAAACGTCGCTTTTGCTATGAAAAGTAGTGAGCCAAGAGATTCATATTTATCAGCAAGAGCATTTGGTGGTATTTCAAATATCGGCTATGAAGCACAATATCTTAATGGAGCTACACTTTGGAAAGAAACCAGAAAAAAGCCTGATTTCACTTTCGGCGGTTCGGTTGCAATCGGGTGGGATTTCTACGCAAAGCACGACTTTCCAGTAAGAGTAGAACTTGAAATTTCAGGCTATTCAGCACATAAAGTTAAACAAATTACAGAGGTTAACGGCGGTACTGAAATAAAGTCTTACGCAATGCCTGTGTATTTAAATATGTATTATGTTACTAAACCAGAAAAATATTCACTATATCGCTACTATGTTGGTGGTGGCGTTGGTGTTTCATTAAATAATTATACTCTTGTTGGCACAAGCACAATAAATAAAGTAAAATCTAGCGTTGCTAATTCTTTTACAGCTCATGTTTCTTGTGGTGTGCTTTATAAAATGTCTTCAACACTCACACTTGATGCAGGGCTAAGAGCCGCATACCTTGGTGACTTCCCAGATTATAAATATGCAAATAATATAGATAAAATTGAAATGTATGGTGTTCCAGTACAAGCTAGTGCGTATGTAGGTATACAATATAATTTCTAAATTCTTGTATAAATTTCGCTAGTTGTCCACCCAATTGAAAGGCTTTGCACACGCTTTGCCAAATTGCGTGGGGAACTAGCGTTTCTTCTTTCGCTTTCTATTAAAGCGTCAATTTCATCAATGCTTGATTTTGTTTTCTCTTGAGCTTGCCCAAGCACAACAGTAATTTCACCAAGAAAGGAAGAAAGCTTTTCTTGGTGTTTTTCTATTTCGCATAATTCGCATGAAAAATATTCTTCATGTATTTTAGTAAGTTCACGAGCAATAGTTAAATCTCTATTGCCTAAAATTGCGTAACAAGTTTTTAGGGTGTCAAATAGCCTGTCTTTACGCTCAAAAAATATAAAAGTAGACTGCACAGAAGCAAAAGGCGATAAAGTTTTTTCTTGGCTTGCTTGAGTGCGGGGTAAAAAACCTAAAAAAGTAAAGGGTAGCGGTGCAATGCCAGAACCTGCAAGTGCAGTAACCGGGGCACAAGGGCCTGGAATTACAGTAACATCATAACCTTCTTTTCTACAGGCAGATACAAGCAAATAGCCAGGGTCTGAAATAATTGGCATGCCTGCATCTGAAATAAGTGCTATACTTTTATTTTCTTTTAATTTTCTTAAAACAATTGGTAATTTTTCATTTTCATTATGTTCATTTAATGAATGAATTTCTTTTTTTGGAATAAGTAATTTTGATAGTATAAGGGCGGCTCTTTTAGTGTCTTCTGCTAAAATAAAGTCGGCAAGTTCTAGGGTATTTCTTGCACGCGGGGAAAAATCGTCTAAATTTCCAAGTGGCATAGCTACTATATATAGAGTAGCTTTAGATAGATTATTGGGTGTAATTTGGGAAGTATTCAATTTCATATTCTCCACTTGTATTAATAGTAAGTGCTAAAAAATCAAGCTGGGCAGATTGCTTTGACTTTGGGTTTTCAAGAAACCATAATTCAACAAGTTTTTCTAAATTTTGCCTTTTTTTGAAGCTTAAACTTTCACGGGCAGGAATAAGCCCTTGTTTTTTACGAGTTTTTACTTCAACAAAATGCAGAGTTTTATTTTTTTCAGCAATAATATCTATTTCAAGATGATGAACACGCCAATTCCTTGCAAGAATTTTAAAGCCTTGCTTTTTTAAATAATTAGTGGCTACTTCTTCGCCTTGTTGTCCTAAGTCGTTATGCTCAGCCATACAAATCCTAAAAAGATTAATTTAAATAAGCAAAAAAATTATAAATCAAATAATGAAAGCTGTTTAGACTCTTCTTCCTTTACCCCTCGAAAAGTCATTCTATGAAGTGGGCAAGGCTTATGCTCTAAAATAGCTTCGCGGTGAGCTTTGCTTCCATAGCCAAAATGCTTTGAAAAGTTGTAGTTTGGGTAACGTTTGTCAAACTTCACCATAAGTTCATCTCTTGCTACTTTTGCAAGAATAGAAGCGGCTGAAATTTGTGGTACTTTAGAATCGCCCTCAACTATAGCATTTTGAAGTGGGGCGTCTTTAAAGTCTTTAGTAAATAAAGGAAAATAGAGTGCAGGTATTGTTTGCTTGCCATCAATAAGTAAAACTTCGGGCTTCAACTTTGAACGGAAAAACAAAGCCTGAGTTGCCCTAGCCATAGCAATAAGGCTAGCTTGTAAAATGTTTTCTTTATCAATAAGCTTTTGCCAAGCAAAACCAAGCCCATAACCAAGAGCAAACTCTTTTATCTCTAGCGAAAGTTCTTTGCGTTCTTTAGGAGTAAGTTTTTTAGAATCATCTAGCCCGATTAAATCAAAGTCTTCTTTAAATATAACAGCACCAGCTACGACAGGGCCAGCTAATGCTCCACGCCCCGCTTCATCAATGCCAGCAATGATTTTTGAAGTTGATGTTAGCTCTTCTAAACTCATAATTCCTCTAATTAATAAAATGTATACAAAATTTTATAGTTTTTTGCTGTTTCCGTCAAGTTTTATATCTCTTTTCATATTGATATTGCGTGTTATTCAAATTTGCAGTAGTACACAAATTTTCTTTTTTCTCTCCGAGGGCTTAGGAGCGGACAGCTCCTAAGAACCTATGACTTAATTTATAAAGATTTTGGATACTTCGTACACAAAATCCTCACTTCACAAGAAGCGTCGTTCTTGTTCGTTCGCTAAAGATTTTTATGCGAATTGCATACTTGATAGTAAAAAGAACAAAGCACTTTTGTTTTCCTTTTCATAGCATACATAAATTATCTTCTACCATATTTTCGTGGCTAAGGCGATTAACGGAAGTTGGACTAGGAAATGGTAAGTTACTCTAGTGTAAAATTTTCAGCACTTGTTACACAAGTGAGGAA
>CAYJFV010000157.1:0-4623 GCA_964369275.1 uncultured Desulfovibrionaceae bacterium | reverse complement strand
TAAAACAATATTTGACAAGAATAATAAAACAGCATATTTTTTTGAATATAAAAAGGAGTATATTATGTTAATAGGTTCTAATGCACAAAACATTTCTCCCCTGCAAGTAGGTGAAGTTATTCCTAATTCAAAGTTGATATCACTTGATAATAAAGAAGAAAATCTTCATAATATTATTGGTGAAAAGGCTAGTGTACTTATTTTTTATCGCGGTGGGTGGTGATCAGTTTGTATTCTACAGTTAGTAGGAATAAATGAAATTATAGCAGAATTAGAAAGTAAAAACATTCAAGTTTTAGCTATTGCACCAGATACTTATGATAAATTACAATTAGTGCAAGAAGAAAAGAATTTAGCTTTCCCTTTATATTCTGATTGTAAAATTGAAACCTCAAAAGCTTTTGGACTTGCATTTGAGCATAGTGCTGAAGAAGTGGAATTGTACCTTTCCAAAAAAGTAGATTTAGCTGCTAGTAGTGGTGAAAAGCATTATTCTTTACCTGTTCCAGCGGTATATCTTATTGATAAAAACAAAAAAGTTGCTTTTTCTTATGTTAATGCTGACTATTATAAAAGACTAGATAACACTCAATTACTTGAAGAAATAAAAGAGCTACATTAATAATTTAGATAAAGAAGAAATAATGCCCTTGAAAATGTATGCATTTTTAAGGGCATTATTGATGACGTGGGTTCTTAGGGACTGTGTGTTCCTAAGCCCTCAAAGAGAAAAAATACAACACAAGAGATTTAGAAAATTGAACCATTTTCAAAAGTAAAATACCTTGCCCTACCTTCTTCATGGTAGACAATATTCCCTTCTTCGTGCTTCAATTTAAGCCACAGTAAAAATTCTTTAAGGTTTTTGGCAATAACTTTTGCACTATTAGCATCTAAATCAACTAAAATAATTTGCCCTACCCTCGTTTTATTAACTGCATCACAATCAAAACAAAAGAAGAGATTATTGCCATTACCAGCAAAAGGAAGCCAATACTTTTTAAAAACCCCTGTTTTTATTTTATTATCAGTGCTTTCTTGTAAATTATAGCTTGAATTTAAAGCCATTTTATTCATTGCAAGTATTTCTGGCATTGTATAAAGGGTATAGCCTGCAACTAAACCTTTTACTGTTTTTTCACCTGAACATACAGAAATAAAATTTATAATTTTATCTGGTACATTATCAGCAAAATAGTTTGAAAATTCTTCAAATTCATCTTTAGTAGGTTGTATAAATAAATCGCTTTCATCATTTGCATGTTTAGCTAGAATATAGGTAAATAAATAATCGTTTGAAACACGTTTATTGTTTTCAACATGTTCATAAATATCTTTTAATTCATTCTCTTTAGCTTTTTTTCTATATTTATATTCACTATTTATAGCTCTTAAAACATTTAGCACAACTATTGCAAGTGTTGCAAAAAAGGTTGAAAAAATAAGAAGCGGATTTTTGCTTGGATTATAACTTTCTTTATACTCTTTTCCTGTAAGAAGCCTAAAAGGGTTTTGGCTAAAACCCTCTAAGGGAAGTTCAATAAGTTTCTCTACATTTTTTGTAAGAGATTCGCGTGTAAAAGTATTATCAATATAAATTATATTCCCATAGCTATTGTATTTAT
Source organism: uncultured Desulfovibrionaceae bacterium (assembly GCA_964369275.1). GTDB lineage: Bacteria > Desulfobacterota > Desulfovibrionia > Desulfovibrionales > Desulfovibrionaceae > CAYJAZ01. Next base: position 2,998 of record CAYJFV010000157.1, on the reverse strand, counting down.
AACGAGGAATAAAATAAGAGCTTTCCTCGTTAGATACTTTAAATAAAACACGCTCTATAGCAGGTTCTAATAGGAAATTTTCCATATCAAAGGCTAGGGAAGAAGGTATTTTATCAAGCGGAATTGGTACGACATCTGCCGCTTTTGGATAGTCTTTATTTACCTTTAAAGCGTAGATATATTTGCTATAGTCTTGAGGAAGCTCTATAAAAGCACTATAATAATTTTCCCCATCAAGCGTGTAATAGAAAGTACCAACATCAACTGTAAATTCAGCCTCTTCTGGGGTTTTAGCAAAAATATTAATTCTTGATTCTACTTTTGAATTAAAAAACCAAGGTATAGTATAAACAATATTGTGTAATTTCTCATTTAATTCACGTTTATATCTATTATGCTTATATATCATTTCAACATATTCTTCACCTGTAAGCAAGGTGTATGGATTTTCTTTAAATCCATTAAGGGGAACCTTAATTACATGGTCGATATTTTGCGTAAGAATTGAACAGTTATTGTTGATATAGTCGTAATTTCCATATTCATTATAACGATAGAGTAAAGAAAATTCGGTACTCTCTTTTTTAGGATAATATATAAACTCTTTTTGAATATCATCTGGATAATTCATTAAAATTGCAGTTTCTACTTTAATTTCAGAGCGAGGAACTTTTATTAAATCAACATATTCTGGAAAATTTTTATTTACTTTCAAAACATAGATATAATTAAAAGAACCGTTAGGTAAATCTAAAACAATGTCATGGCTTTGCCCGTTTACATAATAATCCATATATGCAACAATAACATGATATGTGCTAAACGACTTGCCTGCACTACGCCTTCTTTCAGTTTGAGTATATTCTATAGTTGGAATTGTATAAACTATTTCATATTTTTCTTCATTTAAAAACCTTGTATGGCTAAGCCAATCAATGCCATATATAACAATAAAAAGTAAATTAAAGCCTATTAAAAATGTAAAAAATGCTTCTGCGAAAACTTTTCTATCGTCTAATGTAAAATATTGTATAAATTTGGAGTCTTTTAATTTTTCAAGACGAAAGCAAATTAAAAAGAGTGCATAGCATATAAAAAGTATTATTTGCCCTATAATTTGCGTAAGCCATGAACATAATAAAATAACAAGAATAGGTAAAACATATATTAAAAACCATTGGTAACGTTCTAATATATATTTCTTTTCTTGTGGTTTTTCTTTATTATTAGTATTCATGAACATTTTTCATTATTTCTGGTACAGATAATTTCATTACAATAGACATTTAAAAAAATAGAAGAAGTAAACTTCCGCTTATACCAAGAAATACAGAAAGCACTAAAAGCCTAGAAAGTCTTTGTAAAGCTGTAATTACATGTATATGATAGTTACTGCTTTCATGAAGAGCATCTGCATTGATTTTAGCTAAATCTTTTAAGAGGGCGTTATAATTATAACTATTCTCGTTATTAGAATAATTAATTTTATTATTACTTCTAGTTGCAAGTTCATCAAGCAAAACAAATTGCTTATGACGCCCTTTAAGTAAATCCACTGCAATTACAAAAACTATACCAGCAACTAAAATGGAAAGTAAAATTAAAACTACACCAATTTCACCCCAAGATGTAAGTTGAATTAGTTGATTTTCGGGAACTGTTGGTGCTTTGCCTATATCTGCATGCAAATTTAAAATTTCTTGATTAGAAATATGAAAATAAGTTAAAACCGAAAACAAAGCACCAATTAATAAACTTGATATTGTAACATACACACGAATATAATGCATGTGCAGCATTTGTCTTTGTGTAGAATAGGTTGTGTATTCTTTAAAAGTATAATCTGCAATAGTATTTAATGCCTGAGTATCATTTGAAAAGTTATTAATCAATTCATAAAATTTAGATTTAACATCAATAGAATTTTTTGAAAAATGAAAAGGCATTTTCATAAAGACAGACTCCAATTTATTTCTAAAAAATAATACAAAGCCTTATAAATGATGTCAAACTAAAATTGTAAATTAATCTAACTAATCACAATCAGTATCGTATTTATATTTCCCGCAATGTAAGCACTGAAATAGATAACCTACCATGCTACCTTCATCTATCTTTTTTAATGCATTACGAATTTCTTCTTTTTCCTTTTCATCGCGGGCATAAGGTGCAACAAATTCATCAAAAAGACCAAGCTCGTCAAGTTCTTTTGAACCTACATCGCCAAGAAAAGCACAATAATCATCACAGCACGTTTTCCAACTTTCACCTTGCCAATTTGCATAACCAGGAGTTCTTTTCAAAAGTTCATCTGTCTTAGCTTCATCAGTTACTAATGCTTCGGGAAGGTCGCTAAAAGTGCCATTAAATTTTTCTGCTGCTGCACCACTTTTTATACAGTCTAGGCATATACATTCAACATTTTCACGGCAATACATGCTGTCGCAATAGGCTTGCACTTCTTTATTGCAACAATCGCATACGCCACTACCGTATATAACTACTTCATTATCGTATACATTTGGGTGGTATTTGAAAGGTATTTTCAAAACGCTTGCTTTAATTTCATCAATCGACTTCTTCTTAGCTTCTGCTTTTTTAGCGAAGAAATTTTTTATAAAATTCATTTTATTCTACCGATTCAATAGAAATTTTTAGAGTTTCAAATGGTAATAATATGCCTTCCCCGCGGGTAATAGAACACTTTTGCTCTTCAGACATGCCAATAGTTTCGCCATGTTGCAAAATAACGTCGTTTTCAAGAATATAGTTTACAATATCAATTAAGAAATAATGTACATCTTCAAAGTTAGTTGTTTGAGCATCAGCATACATCTCAATTTCATCTTTACCGAATTTACGCATACCATATGTATATACGCCAGCAGTTTTACCATCATTATGAAAGCCAAACCACACAAAATTCATAATTGGTAATTCTACTTCATCTTCTTTCATAACTTCTGCAAAATCAATGTATAATTCAGGGCTTTGTACC
>CAYJFV010000156.1:0-4715 GCA_964369275.1 uncultured Desulfovibrionaceae bacterium | reverse complement strand
ATAAAAAAGAAAAAAAATTACTTATTCAATAAGCTGTTGGAGACATAAAAAAGAAAAAATTACTTATTCAATTTACTAGCTATAAAATCGGACATTTTTATAAAGGTTTCAACTTTTATAATTTCGGCACGAGCGGTAGGTGCAATATTAAATTCTTGTAATAGTTCAGTTACTATATTCTTGTATTTGCTTTTCTTTAGTATACCTTCAATTTGCTTTCTTCTTTGCTGAAAGCATACTTTGATTAAATCAGCTAATATTTCTGGCTGCTTTGGTTGATTTTCTTTAGGGTATGGCACAAGAGTTATAACTGCGGAGTCTACTTTAGGTGGTGGACTAAAGGCACCGGGGCTTACTACAAATGCTTTTTTTACTTCGCAATATGCTTGTAGCCAAATTGATAGAACGCCGTAAGCTTTTGTATTTTCTTTTGCTATGCACCTATCAGCTACTTCATTTTGAATCATGAAAACAGCTTTTTCTAATTGAGGAGTTTGTGATACAATATCCCACATTAAAGGTGAAGCTATATTATAAGGTAAATTACTTATAATTTTTATTTTTTTATCAATTTCTTTCCAGTTATACTTTAAAGCATCTAAATGTAAAACTTCAAGTTTAACATGAGCTTTATCTGGGCTAGATTGTATATATTCAGAATTTTTTTCTGTGTGTAATTGTGCAAACCTATCATCTTTTTCAAGAATAGTAAAAGAATGGTAGGGCATTGTACGCATGATATTTGTTAATGCACCAGTGCCTGGCCCAATTTCAAGTATGTCATCTTCTTGTTTAATTTCTAATAAATCCACAATTTTATTGCATACATGCTTATCGTGCAAGAAGTGTTGACCTAGGCTTTTTTTGGCATAGGTTTTATTGAAGTTTGGGCTTTTTTGTTTCATTTTACAATCTTTTATGCGTTAAAAATGCGGTAGCAAACAGCTTTGCCAACATGCAAGTTTTCAATTTTCTTTAGTGCGGTTTGTATAGCCTTATAAGGGGCTTCATGTGTAATAAATACTAATGGTAGGGTAGAACCTTGCATTGGCTTTTGAATAACTTGTGCAATGCTAATATTTTCATTAGCGAACGCACCTGCAACATCGCGTAAAACACCAACATTATCGTTCACCATAAGGCGTAAATAGTATGGGTATACGCTTTCTTCTGAGGGTAAAATATCCGCTTGTGGAAGAACAGGTGAAGCATAACCAAAGTTGTTTGCTTCATAGCCTTTAGCAATAGCAAGAATATCAGCTAGAACTGATGAAGCAGTTGGCAATGCTCCAGCACCGGCACCATGTAAAAATAAAGAACCAACAGCGTTGCCTTCAAGTTTTATAGCATTAAAAGCACCTTTTACTTGAGCAAGTAATAACTTTTCATTCACTAAAGCAGGGAATAAGCCAGCTTCAATTTTAGAATCTTTCAAGCTAGCTTGTCCTAAAAGCTTAATTCTGTAGCCAAATTCTTTTGCAAATTCAATATCCATTGAAGATGTGTTACGTATTCCTTCAATATGAAGCTTGTTGTAAGGGTATTCCACACCCCAAGCTAAACGAATAAGTAAATTTAGTTTATGTGCGGCATCAAAGCCATCAATATCAAGGCTTGGTTCTGCTTCTGCATAACCTAATTCTTGAGCTGTTTTTAAAACTGTATCAAAATCAATTTTATTCATGCTCATTTCTGAAAGAATATAGTTACTTGTGCCGTTTAGAATACCTAGAAAGCTTTGAATAGAGTTTGAATTAAGGCTTTCTTTTAAAGTTTCAACAATTGGAATACCACCAGCAACCGCCGCTTCAAAAGCAACGTGTAAATTATTCTTTGCTGCTAGTGCAAAAATTTCTTCACCGTCTTCAGCTAGTAAAGCTTTATTAGCTGTTACAATTGATTTGCCGTTAGCTAAAGCGGCTAAAATACATTCTTTAGGTTCTGCAATACCACCCATAAGTTCAACAAAAATGTCTATATCGTCACTTTTAGCAAGCTCTAGGCTATTAGTGGTAAGCTTTGTAGTTTTAGGTAAAAATGGACGAACTTTATTAATATCCCTAACAGAAGCACCTGTAACTTCAATCTCGCATCCCGTTCTTTGAGCAATAACACTTTTATTTGTTTCTAAAACTTCTAAAAGTCCGCCACCAACTGTTCCTAAGCCTGCGATACCAAGTCTAATTTTCTTCATACATATTGCCCTTTTATTGAATGGAATATAATTTAAACCTATAAACTCAAAGAGTTATCAATTTATTTAAAAAACTATTGTAGAGATTTTGAAAGTATAGTAAAAATTACCAAGATAGTAAAGCACTTATTAGCACAAAATATTTAATGCCTTTGTATTTACTAGATTAAATATAACACAATAACTAGGAATTAGTATGCAGGATAGACAATTTTCGCTTTTTGATAAAAACGCAACAAGTCGCCTTAATTCAGAGGAAGAAATTCTTCGTGGTACTTTAGAGCGAATTACCTACTCTAATTCTGAAAATGGTTATTCTATCCTTAAGTTCAAGCTAGAAAAAAAGATAGCTGGTAAAGATGAAGTTGTGGTTGCTGTTGGCACTATGCCAAACCCAACAGTAGGCGGATTTTTTGTGCTTACAGGGAAGTGGACTCAGCACCCAAAATTTGGCGAACAATTCAAATTTGAATCCTTTGAAGAAGAACGCCCTGAAACTTTAGATGGTATTAGAATGTTTCTTGCTTCTGGTGTAATTAAAGGTATGGGAAAAACCCTTGCTAGCCGCGTAGTAGACCACTTCGGAGCAGATACCTTTAATATTTTAGATAATGAACCAGAACGCTTACTTGAAGTGCCACGCGTAACCAAAAAAACAGTTACTTCTGTAAAAGAATCGTGGAAAGAACAGCAAGATATTCGCGAACTTATGGTTTTTTTAAACCCGCATGGTATTGGTACTGCTCATGCTGTAAAAGTCTATAAATATTATGGGCATAGTGCTTTAGATATTGTAAAAGATAATCCATATAGAATGGCCATGGATATTCATGGTATAGGCTTTGAAACAGCTGATAGATTTGCTTTAAGTATCGGTTTTGAGCAAAATTCTATTTTACGTGCTCAAGCACACAGAAAAAGGCGGGCATGTTTATTTTCCAAAAGATAGACTTATAGCACTTACCGCCTCGGAATTAATTATTGATATTTATGTAGTTGAAGAAGCTATAAAAGATCTTGAAAAATCAGAACGCATTATTATAGAATTTTTTGAAGACCATGAAGCCGTTTATATTGATAAATATTACAAATATGAAACTAAAATTTCACATTACTTAGGTAAGTTACTAGCAGTTCCAAAAGTTGTAAACTTTACAGATGCTGAAAAAACAATTGCAGAAGTTCTAAAAGAGTTTCCAATAAAACTTGCTGAAGAGCAAGAAAACGCTGTAAGAACCTCTACAAAATCTAAATTAATGGTTTTAACTGGTGGCCCTGGTACTGGTAAAACCACAATTATTAATGCAATTATTAAGGTTTTTCAAAAAGCAAGAGCAAAAATATTCTTAGCTGCTCCTACTGGTAGAGCGGCAAAACGTATGTCCGAAACAACAGGGCTTGAATCTAAAACAATTCACAGATTGTTAGAATATAACCCAAGCCAAGATGGATTTACAAAAAATGAAGATAATCCCTTAGCCTGTTCTTTGCTAATCATAGATGAATCTTCCATGATTGATTTAATGCTTATGTATTCCCTTATTAAAGCAATACCCTTAGGCTGTACTGTTATTTTTGTGGGCGATATAAATCAGCTTCCTTCCGTTGGTGCAGGCAACGTTCTGCGTGACTTTATTTATTCAGAAATCATGCCTGTAGTTGAACTTAATCAGATATTTAGACAAGCAGCAAAAAGCCAAATAATTAAAAATGCCCACATGATAAACGAAGGAACAATGCCTTCTTTAATAATAGACAAAGAAGGTCTTTCCGACTTTTATTTCTTCCCAGAAGAGGGCGATAACGCCTCTAAAAAAACCTGCCAAACTATTGTAGATTTAGTAAAAGAACGTATTCCACGTAAATACAAATTTAATTCTGTGCGTGATATTCAAGTATTATCGCCCATGGCACGCGGTCAAGCAGGTGTGCATAATTTAAATATTCAACTACAAGCTTCACTTAACCCTGAAACCAAAGCTATAGAACGTGGCGAGAAACTCTTCAAGCGTGACGATAAAGTTATGCAAATAAAAAACAATTATGACAAGGATATATATAACGGCGATATTGGAATAATTTCCGAAATTGATACCAAGGATAGATCCCTATTAGTTCGCTTTGATGATAGAACTATACACTATACCTTTGAAGACCTAGACGAACTCGTTCTAGCCTACGCTATTTCAATTCATAAATCACAGGGCGGCGAATACCCCTGCGTAATAATATCTTTATTAAAAGAACATTTTACCATGCTTGAACGTAATTTATTGTATACCGCTGTTACTCGTGGAAAAAACCTTGTTGTAATAGTTGGCTCAAAAACAGCTATGTATACTGCAGTTGGAGCAAACACCATCCACAAAAGGTATACTAAGTTAGCTGATAGGCTTAGAATTGCTGCAAAAGTGAAGTAGTTGGAATAGTTTTTTAGCTTACAATTTTTATTATGTTGTAGTTTTTTCTTTTTTTGTCTCCGACGGCTTAGGAGCGGACAGCTCCTAAGAACCTACGTCAT
>CAYJFV010000155.1:0-4779 GCA_964369275.1 uncultured Desulfovibrionaceae bacterium | reverse complement strand
TTTTAATTTGTACACCAAGTGCAACATACATTTTAGCACAAGCAATACCAGCAGCACCAGCACCAGAAATAACAATTTTAATATCTTCAGCTTTTTTGCCTGTAATTTCTAAAGCGTTGATTAAACCAGCTGATGATACAATAGCAGTACCATGCTGATCATCATGAAAAACTGGAATATTCATTTGTTCTTTTAGTTTTTCTTCAATATAGAAACATTCAGGAGCTTTAATATCTTCTAAGTTAATACCACCAAAAGTTGGTTCTAAAGCTTTTACTGTTTCAATAATTTTATCAGGGTCAGTAAGGTTTAATTCAATATCAAAACCATCAACATCCGCAAAGCGTTTGAAAAGAATACATTTTCCTTCCATAACTGGTTTAGAAGCTAAAGCACCAATATTGCCTAAGCCAAGAACAGCAGTACCGTTAGAAACAACACCAACTAAGTTTGATTTGCCTGTGTATTTTGCAGCAGTTTCAGCATCGTCTTTAATTTCAAGGCAAGCTTCTGCAACACCAGGTGAGTATGCAAGAGATAGTTCAAGTTGGTTTGTGCATGGTTTTACTGGTAAAACTTCAAGTTTACCTGGACGTGGAAATTCATGGTAGTTTAAAGCATCTTCTTTGGTAAATGTAGACATAATTAAATCCTCATTGTGTTTGTTGTTGGCAATGAGTATAGTCCTTTCAAAAAAATAGTCAATAAAAAATAATTTATTTTCATATTTGACATAAATTTGTGTATTTGCTAAAATTAAAATATATGAACAATTAGATTAAAATCATTTTAGGTGATATTTAAAATATGAAACAAAACGAAAGTATATTAGTTGTTGAAGATGAAGCAGATATCCGTGCTTTGCTAGTATTCAATTTAGAAAAAGAGGGTTATACTGTTTATGAAGCAGAAAACGGGCAAATTGCACTTGAAATGGCTCGTTCAAAAAAGCCCGACCTTATTTTGCTTGATTTAATGCTTCCAGTTTTAGATGGCCTTAGCGTTTGTAAGGTTTTATCACGCGAGGGTGTAAATATTCCTATAATTATGCTTACCGCTAAAGGTGAAGATATTGATAAAATACTAGGGCTTGAACTTGGTGCGGATGATTATGTTGTAAAGCCATTTAACATACGCGAATTAGTTTTACGTATAAAAGCCTGTTTAAAAAGACATCAACCAAGGGTAGCAGTAGCTGAAAAAGATAATCAAAGAATTGAACTTGCCTCAATTGTTTTAGATACCGAAGCACATACAGTTACAATTGATAATGTACTTATTAATACTACGCTTACAGAATTTCGTCTTTTAGAAGATTTAATGCGTCATGTTGGTCATGTTCGTACTCGTGAACAACTATTAAATAGCGTATGGGGTTATGAATTTGAAGGCTATGGCCGCACTGTTGATACACATATACGTAGATTACGTGCAAAAATGCAAGAAAAGGCTGATATAATTGATACTGTTCGCGGTATAGGCTATAAATTTAAAAACGTATAATTAAGTTCATACTTTTACATGTTTCTTTGCCTTATATAAATTTTGTTCGAGGTGTGAATATGAAAAAAGTTACAGTAAAATATAACACAGATATACATAACCTTGGTGCGTGTAAAATTCAAACACCAATGCATAGCCCCTATGTGGGCGATGAAAAAATTTCCTTACCTTTAGGTAATGATATTCTTGGTGACGGGCAAGAGGGCTTTATTCCAATTGACTTTGAATTAGCTGGGCCTCGTTCCTCAATATATTTTGATCCGCCAAAAGTTAAATGTGCTATAGTTACCTGTGGTGGTTTATGCCCTGGTTTAAATGATGTTATTCGTTCTATAGTAATGTCTTGCCATCATAATTATAATGTAGCTTCTGTTGTGGGTATACAATATGGGCTTGAGGGCTTTATTCCACAATACAAGCATAAAGTTGTTGAGCTTACACCTACAGAAGTGCGTGATATTCATAATTTTGGTGGCACTATTTTAGGTACATCGCGTGGGCCACAAGCACCCGAAGAAATAGTAGATTCGCTTGAAAGAATGAATGTAAATATACTATTTGTTATAGGTGGCGATGGTTCAATGAAGGCTGCACAAAAAATAGTTGAAGAAGTAAGTTTAAGAAATTTAAAAATATCAGTCATTGGTATACCTAAAACAATTGATAATGATATAAATTTTGTAGCTCAATCGTTTGGTTTTGAAACCGCGGTTGATGCCGCAACGCAGTCTTTAGCTTGTGCTCATGTTGAAGCAATTGGGGCACATAATGGCATTGGTTTAGTAAAGCTCATGGGGCGAGAATCTGGCTTTATTGCAGCACATGCCGCCCTGTCATATAGTGTTGTAAACTTTTTGCTTGTGCCTGAGGCTGGTTTTGTAATGCAGGGCGAAGGCGGTTTACTAGAAGCCTTAGAAAAAAGACTATTGTCACGCGGACATGCTGTTATTGTGGTTGCCGAAGGTGCAGGGCAACACCTTGTTGGCGAAAGCGGTAAAGTAGACGCTTCTGGAAATTTAGTATTATCAGATATAGGGCATTACCTAGCAAATGAAATTGATAAATACTTTAAAGAAAAAAATATTAGCCATACTATTAAACTTATAGACCCAAGTTATATTATACGCTCTGTTCCAGCAAATGCAAGCGATAGAGTGTATTGTGGCTTTCTAGGAAGATACGCCGTAGATGCCGCAATGGCTGGAAGAACAAATATGGTTGTTGCAAAATTAATGGATAAATTCGTACATATACCGCTAAACATTGTAACAATGCAAAGAAGAACTATTGATACCTCTTCTTCTTATTGGCGTAGCGTTTTACGCTCGACTGGGCAAGAAGAATTGAAAGGAATGTTACCTGAATAATATTCCTCTAACATCTTGAATTAAAAATTGTTTTCATAGTAATTGCTTTTAAAGAATAAAATATTGCAAATTATGTTATAATACGCTAAACTCCACGAAATTAAAAAAGAAGGTATAATTATGAGGCTTTTTGGAACTGATGGAATGCGAGGCGAAGTAAATAAATTTCCAATGACGGTAGATATGGCTCTTCGTCTAGGGCTTGCAGCTGGTACATTATTTCGTTCAAAAGATAGCAGAAATAAAGTTATTATTGGTAAAGATACACGCTTATCTGGCTATATGTTAGAATCTGCATTAACAGCTGGTTTATGTGCTTCTGGCATGCATGTGTATCAAGTGGGGCCGCTTCCAACGCCTGCTCTTGCATTTTTAACAAGAAATATGCGAGCTGATTTTGGTATTGTAATTTCAGCTTCTCATAACAAGTTTTCTGATAATGGTATTAAGTTTTTTGATAAAGATGGCTACAAACTATCAGATGAAATTGAAGATCAAATGTCTGCTTTAGTTTTAGATAATGATTATGCATGGCATTATCCTGAAGCTACAAAACTAGGTAGAGCATATAAAATTGTTGATGCACCTGGTAGGTACATAGTTTATTTGAAAAACTCTTTCCCGCAGCACTTAACGTTATCTGGCTTAAGAATTGTAATCGACTGTGCTAATGGTGCTAACTATAAAGTTGCTCCACTTGCTTTAGAAGAATTAGGTGCAGAAGTTTTCAAGTTTTCAACCGACCCTAATGGTACTAATATTAATGACAATTGTGGTTCACTTCACCCACGCGTTTTACAAGAAAAAGTTTTAGAACTTCGTGCAGATATAGGAATTGCACTTGATGGCGATGCCGATAGATTATTAGTTGTTGATGAAAAAGGAACTATATTAGACGGTGATCAAATTATGGCTATATGTGCAAATGATATGATAAAAAGAAAAGAGTTACATAATAACTTATTAGTTTCTACCGTTATGTCTAATATGGCTTTAGAAATTTTTATGCAAGAAAAGAAAGGTAAGCTTATTCGCACTAAAGTTGGCGATAGGTACGTTGTTGAAGCAATGCGTAAAAATAAAGCAAGCTTAGGTGGCGAGCAATCTGGCCATTTAATCTTCCACGAACATTCAACCACTGGCGATGGTTTATTAGCCGCCTTGCAAATTCTTAGAATTATGCAAGAAAATGAAAGACCACTATCAGAACTTACAAACTTACTAACTTTGTTCCCACAAGAATTAATTAATATCCATGTAACTCATAAAAAACCTTTTGAAGAATGCCCTAATGTACAAAAAACATTAAAAGATGCAGAAGAAAAACTTAAAGGTAAGGGTAGAGTATTATTAAGATATTCAGGAACAGAAAACCTTGCTCGTATTATGGTTGAGGGTGAAAACTCTGATTTAATTAAAGAATTAGCTTCTAATATTGCGGCGGCGGTTGAATCTGATACCTAGGATATTGATTTTTATTGAATAAGATATACTTGTTACGCTATAGTAAAAATTCGCTCTAATACAATAATTTTATGACTTAGCTATAAAAATATTAAGCTATCATATCAATTTTTTTCGTGAAATTTGATTAAAAGTGTTGTGAAGCACTTGCAAATTTGCAAAAGATACGTTATATGTTTATTAAGTAACCTTGAAAAAAACGGAGTATTTATGAATAAAAGTGAACTTATCAAAGCTTTGGCGGAACAATCTAATATCTCTACCGAAGATGCGACAACTGTTATCACTACTTTTGTAGACTCAATGAAGGATGCATTAATTGAAGGTGATAGAGTAGAAATTCGTGGTTTTGGTAGCTTTAAAGTGAAAGACTACGAAGGCTATGCAGGTAGAAACCCAAGAACTGGACAAAAAGTTGAAGTAAAATCTAAAAAACTTCCTTTCT
>CAYJFV010000154.1:0-4787 GCA_964369275.1 uncultured Desulfovibrionaceae bacterium | reverse complement strand
ACAAGTGCTGAAAATTTTACACTAGAGTAACTTACCATTTACTAGTCAACTTCCGCTATTCACCTTAGTCACGAAAATGTATGTAATAAAATAATTTTATTGTACTTTCCAAAAATATTAAAAGCCGATTTTTACTGAACGCAGTTCGGTATAAATCGGCTTTTAATATTTTTGCATTAGGGATTCTAAAGGGACTTAGTTCCTTTAGCCGTCGGAGACATAAAAAAAGAAAAAGCAAACATCTTCCACAAATTGAAGTGAAGTGCTTTTTTATCAACTTCTAACAAAGTTTAATTTGACAATATAAAGATATCTTGATATATAAATATAGCCTTATATATTTAGTTTTGTCCTAAGGAGTTGGTATGCGTATTTCACAGCTAATAGCTGAACAAAAAAAGCCTTTTTGTTCTTTAGAGTTTTTCCCACCAAAAGATACTTCCCAGTGGGATAATTTCTTTTTAACTGTTGATAAGTTAAATGAAATTAATCCTTTATTTGCTTCTGTAACTTATGGTGCTGGCGGTTCTTCGCAAGATGCAACTTTAGAAATTGTTTCACGCATGAAGAAAAAAAACATTGAACCAATGAGCCACTTTACTTGTGTAGGTGCAACTAAAGATAAAATTACTGAATTTTTAGACGAGCTAAAAATAGCTAAGATTGATAACGTGCTTGCTCTTCGTGGTGACCCACCGCGTGATAGAGAAATTGACTGGAGCAAAGAACCTTTTAGTCATGCAGAAGATTTAATTTCTTTTATGCGTAAATATAATCCAGATTTAGGCGTGGCAGCAGCGGCATACCCTGCACCGCACCCAGAATCGCCAACATTTGCACTTGATCAACACTATACAAGAGCAAAAGCAATTGCAGGGGCAGAATTATTTGTTACTCAACTTTTCTTTGATGTTCGTGAATATATTGCACTTGTAAACTCTTTACGTGGGTATAACTTAGATATTCCTGTAATTCCGGGTATTTTACCAATACAATCACTTGCTTCTTTAAAAAGAACTATGGCAATGTGTGGGGCAAATATTCCTGCTCAGCTTTATTTTTCACTTGAAGAAGCTTTCAAAAGTGGCGGTGAAGAAGCTGTTAAAGAATTAGGTACTGAATACGCAATTAATCAGATTAAAGAATTGCTTGCCCTTGGTGCTCCTGGTATACACTTATATACATTAAATAAAGCAGATTTATGCTTAAAAATTGCAAAGGAATGTTTTTAGTGTTACTTGAAGATATTAAAGGAAAAGTGCTAAATTCTAAGGCGATTACAAAAGAAGAAGCTATAGCCTTACTTGACTTTGATTTAGAAGAATTATGCAAAGCTGCAAACGAGATACGTATTAAATTTTGCTTAAATAACTTTGATATATGTACTATAATTAATGCAAAAAGTGGCAAATGTAGTGAAGATTGTAAGTATTGTGCCCAATCCTCGCACTATAATACGCAATGTACAACATACCCACTTCTCGCTAAAGAAGAAGTTGTAGAACAAGCAAAATATTGTGCTAGTGCAGGCATTAATCGTTTTTCTTTAGTTACATCAGGCAAGGCTTTAACTGATAAGGAAGTAAGTTCTATTTGTGAAATTGCACAAGAGCTAAAACCTGTTCCAATTAAGCTTTGTGGTTCTTTTGGTTTGCTAAATGAAGAGCAATATCAAGCCCTTTATAATGCTGGAATTAGGCGAATGCACAACAATTTAGAAACTTCAAGAAATTACTTTCCTAATATGTGTACAACGCATAGTTTTGATGACAAAATTAATTCTATACACAAAGCAAAAGCGTGCGGAATGTATATCTGCAGTGGTTGTATTTTTGGTATTGGCGAAAGCTTTACTGATAGAATTGACTTAGCTTTTTCACTAAAAGAACTACACGTTCAAAGCATACCAATGAATTTATTAAGCCCTATTAAGGGTACACCTTACGAAAACAATACTCCTCTTAGCATAGAAGAATTTCGCAGAATTATAGCTATATATCGTTTTATTTTACCAAATGCGTATTTACGTTTAGCTGGTGGGCGTGGTCTTTTAGAAGATAAGGGCAAAAGCTGTTTCACTTCTGGAGCAAATGCAACCATAAGCGGCGATTTTTTAACCACAACAGGCGTTTCTATAAAATCAGACTTAGAAATGATTAAAGAATTGGGTTTTGAAATAGATAATAAAGAATAAATAATTATAACTTATAAATACTATAAAGTTCTCTTTGCTATTAGCCGAATAGTATAAGAGAACTTTTTTATTTACCCTTTATTTTGAAGGAGAATCAATATGGAAGCCATTTCAAGCACCCAAGAAACTGGAACTATTGCTGCAAATTTAGCAAGTATTGAAAAAATGAGAGCAAAAAATGATGCTCTTTCTGAAGAGTTTAAACAAAAAGCACAAGCCAATAAAGCTGAATTTGAAGAAAAGAAAGCAGAAGCTTCAACAAAAGTAAGTTTATCTCTTCAGGCTCTTTCTAATCAAGATCAACAAATAATGAATAAAGACGCGTTAATGAAGTCTATCCTTGAAGAAACGAATGATAGTCTAAAAGTATTTAATAACGCAGTAAATGAAACAAAAGAAAAACAATACGAAGAAGCTGTAGAAGAGCAAGAAGAAGCTAAACGTCAAGCAAAAAAAGCTGAACAAGAAGCAATAATTGAAAATCTTGGTAATGGGCAAACACAAGCTGTTGCACCAGCTACAAGCGAAGCTACAGGCAATAAACCTGTAAAGCCACAAGAAGTTGAAGAAATAAAAACTACTAGTGAAACAGCCTCAACACCGCCACCACCTGCAAACTTTTCTACAAGTTCGCTAAAAGTTGCTATTAATGTTCCCTCTACCCCTCCGCCAGCTCCTAGTGTTGATATACAAGTATAAAAGTTGCTGAGCAATAAATATAAGGAAAATAGACTTAATATATTTTCTGGATTCTCACGTCGGGCTATAGCCCTCTTCAGAATGACATCTGCTTTGAAGTAGTTTAGTGTTAGGTACTAAACTACTTCTTTGTGTTAAATATGCTATCTATGAAGAACAATATTTTATTTTATAATGACATACGTATCTACCTCGAAAAAATACCATACATTGACAAAGTAATGTTTAGGCGTGTATGTTTTTATTAATCGGTTTTTTCTATAAACTATCTTTTGTGGGGTGTATATGTTTAAAACTATGACTTTGGGGCAAACTTATAGCTCAAAAGAGTACAATAAAATTGAGAATGACTTAAGAATAAAGCTTTTTCACCTACAACAAGAATGTGTAAAACACAATATTCCTATTCTTATTACTATTGGCGGTGTAGATTGTTCTGGCAGGGGTAGCCTTATAAATCTTCTTTCAAAGTGGTTAGACAATAAAAGGCTGCACATACACACTTTTTGGCGACAAACAGATGAAGAAAACGAAAGACCAAGTTCTTGGAAATACTGGATAAAACTTCCAAAACGTGGCGAAATGGCATTATATTATGGTGGTTGGTATGGCAACCCTATCAGGCTTGCTACAGCTGAAAAAATATCAAAAGATGAACTTTCGCATATAATGGCAAGGAATGTAGCACGTGAGCGTACTTTGGCAGATGATGGCTATGTACTAGTAAAATTTTGGCTACATCTTGAGAAAAAAGAGCATGCAAAAAGAAGAAAAGAAAGGGTAAAAGAAAAAGGTATTTTGCATTTTAATCCTTTTGAAGAAGAAGCTGAAAAAGATTATGATGCTTTAGTAGAAACTGTTTCGCATGTGGTACAAGCAACTGATACCGACTTTTCGCCTTGGTATGTGGTAGATGCCTTTGATAAAGAATTTAAAAATGTTACAGTAGTACGTTATTTAATAGAAGCTCTTGAAAATGCGGTAAAGAAAAAAATTAAAGAAAAGAAAGAAAAAGTTGAACATATAGAAGAAGCCAACCCGCATTGTGTACCAATTTTAGACAGGGTTGATTTTTCACGCTCTTTGGATAAAGCAGAATATTCTAAAGAGTTTAGCGAATTAAAAAGTGAAATTTTTAAACTTACCTACCAAGCATTTAAAAAAGGTATATCTTCAACTATAGTTTTTGAAGGGCTTGATGCTGCGGGAAAAGGTGGCACAATTAGAAGGCTTACTGAAGGAATTGATGCAAGAATAACCCAAGTAATTCCAATAAGTTCCCCTACTGAATGGGAACTAGCCAACCATTATCTTTGGCGGTTTTGGAAGCATGTGCCAATGTCTGGGCATGTAACTATATACGATCGCTCTTGGTATGGTAGGGTTCTTGTTGAAAGGGTTGAGGGCTTTACACCACCTGAAAAGTGGAAAAAGGCCTATGCTGAAATTAATAATTTTGAAGAGCAACTTATTGAAAATAAGAATATTCTTTTAAAGTTTTGGCTACAAATTTCACCAGAAGAGCAATTAAATCGCTTTAAAGAGCGTGAAGACGTAGAATGGAAAAATTATAAAATAACTGATGAAGATTGGCGAAACCGCGAAAAGTCAAACTTGTATAAAATAGCGGCTGATGAAATGTTTATGCGAACTGATACGAACTATGCCCCGTGGCACATAATACCCTCAGAGTCAAAATACTTTGCTAGAATACAGGTAATGAAAATTTACCGCGATGCTTTAAGGAAAGCTTTAGGCAAAGAAGAAATTAACGATGAAAAGTATGTGCTACAGCTAAAATCTGTTAAAGATGTTAAGGATATAGAAAAAGTAGATAAGCAAGAAAAAAAGAAAGATTAATTATACAATTCACGTAATATTATATCAATTTTTT
>CAYJFV010000153.1:0-4790 GCA_964369275.1 uncultured Desulfovibrionaceae bacterium | reverse complement strand
TTGTGGGCAGAATTGGCGGTGATGAATTTTTTGTATTTATGAATAGCTTCTACAATATCAATCAAGTACAAGCAAAAGCAAACGATTTAAATAAATTGCTAACTATCACCTATACAAAAGATTCTGTAGATGTAACAATTTCAGCAAGTATTGGTATTGCTCTAACCCACAAAATTAATGCGGACTTTAAACAACTTTATGAAGTGGCAGATAATGCCCTTTATGATGTAAAAAATGAAAATAAAAATGGATTTAAAATTATTTCACTCGATGAAAATATTAAATAGCACACTACATGCATTTTACAAATTTCAACAGCTATAGTATTATCATACTGGTTTTTATATAAAGCATTAGGATATAAGATGAAAGACTTTAATTGCAATATGGAACTAACACTATACCTTATGGGTGGCAAGTGGAAACCTATTAACATTTATCACATAGGCAGTTCGCAACCAATACGCTATGGCGAATTACAAAGAGTTATTCCCTCAATAAATAAGCGTGTGTTATCACGCGAACTACGCGAACTTGAAGAAAATGGCATTATAAGCCGTGAAGTTTTTGATGAAAAAATATTACGTGTTGAATATTCTTTAACAGAAGACGGAAAAGAACTATTACCGCTATTCCATCAACTTTCAGGATGGGACAAAAACTATAATAAAAACTTTAAATACGCAAAAATATCTTGTTGCGAATAAGCAAGCTATTGATTTTGCAAAACTTTAATATTTCCTGCTGACAAAATTGTCCCTATAGACAAAATTATCTATAATTGCAGAAACTTAAAATACGTTTATATTATATCCATAACAAAGAATAACACATCTTTTATTCTTACTACGTCAACAAAAAAATTATAAGGAATATTTTATGAACGCAAAAGACATGATTATCGGCAGAAGAAGCATTAGAAAATACAAAGACCAAATCGTTACACGTGAAGACATTAACGCTATCATGGAAGAAGCAAAATTTACCCAATCTTGGGCAAATAAACAAGTAGCTCGTTTTACTTTTGTTCAAAATGAAGAAGTAATTCAAAAGCTTGCACATGATGGCGTGAACGATTTCGTTTACAATGTGAACACATTAAAAAATGCAAAAAACGTTCTTGTACTTAGCGTAGTTAAAGGTAAAAGTGGCAAATTTGAAGACGACGGCGACTATGTAACTGGTCAAGGTAATGCTTGGGAAATTTTCGATGCAGGTATTGCTTGCCAAACTTTTGCATTAGTTGCACATGCTCATAATGTTGGAACTTGCGTAATGGGAGTTATCAATGATAAAAAAATTGCTGAAATTGTTGGACTTCCAGAAGGTGAAACCGTTGCTGCTTTAATTACTTTTGGCTACCCAGATGAAGCTGGCAACCCAACTACACGTTTAGATGTTTCACAACTTTGCAGATTTATTGACTAAAAGAATATAAATTTTCATAAAAAAAATATAATCCTCCCCTCTTTTTTTATAATTGAGGGGAGTTTATAAAATGTGGAATACACAAAAAGAGTTTATGCTAAAGCATATATTAAAATAGGAAGGTTATTATGCACTTTACAGGGGAAGTATACAGACACCCAATGGAAGCAAGGACTCCATTATTAGAAGTTACCATTGGTTGCTCTCACAATAAATGTTCATTTTGTACTATGTACAGGCAAACTCCTTTTAGAACCTCTAAATTCGAGCATATAGAAGAAGATTTACAAGAACTAAAAGAAACCTACGGGGCTATTACAAGATTGTACCTTGTAAATGCTGACCCTTTTGTTCTCTCCACAAACAAATTAGTTAAAATTGGTGAACTTATTCTAAAATATTTCCCAATGATGGAAACTATAACCTGTTACACCTCAATAAAAAATATAAAAAACAAGACTGTAGAAGATTTAAAACTGCTAAAATCTCTAAAATATAACGACTTACACATTGGCTTAGAAACAGGCTACGACCCTGCTTTAGAAATAATGAATAAAGGCTATACACGCGAAGAAGCAATAATTGAACTAAATAAAATAAAAGAAGCAGGCATGCGTTGGGATGCCCTGCTTATGCTTGGTGTTGCAGGCAAAGGAAATAGCCAAAAAAATGTAGAAGCAACAGCTTCAATTCTAAACGAATTTCCACCTTACATGCTTTCAATAATGCCAACTTCTGTAACTCCTGGTAGTGAACTTGAAGAAATATGCAATAAGGGCGAATACATAGAACAAACAGAACTAGAAATGCTAGAAGAAGAAAAAATGCTTATAAATGCTCTTGAGTTTGATGATGCCTTTTTCTTCGGAAGTCACTACTTCAACCTAGTACAAGTAAGCGGTTCACTAAAAGATAAAAAAGATCTAATAGCCTCTATTGATGATGAAATAGCACACTTACCACAAGAAGTATTAAGTGCCGTTAAACCACGTGGTCCAATTTAAACTTTACTAAAATCTATACATATAATAGTATAAATTATTCCAAGAAAAGAAGGTAATTTTATGACAGCTAAATTAGAACACGTTGCAATTATTGTAAAAGATCCACTAAAAACAGCACAATGGTTTGAAAAATATTTTGGCTTTGAATACTATAGCGGTGATAAACTTGTACCAAATATGCAAAATACACGCACCATTATTCAAAATAAAGATAATGACCAGCTTGAAATTTTCAACCATGGCGGCGAATTAGGTGTATATAACGGTGCAATTAAACACCTTTGTTTTGTTACAGATTCACTTGATGAATATTTTGCAAAATTCAAAGAAGATAATCAGCTAAGCCCAGAGGCACACATTATTGCAATGGAAGACTTCAAACTTTTCTTTGTTACTACTGAAGATAATGTTAGCATTGAACTTATTCAAAGAGGCGTAAAATAAGCCTTGTTTTTATAAAGCTAAAAACCCACATTTGAAATAAAATGTGGGCTTTTTTGTACTATTTATATTTTATATTCTTTATTTTGCTCAATTCTTTCAATCAAGTCTTTTGCTAGAAGTGGCGTATCGAAAAAATAGCCTTGGGCACTGTCACTATTTAATGACTGTATCCATAAAGCTTGCTCTCTTGTTTCAATACCTTCAGCAACAATTTCCATGTCTAAGCGTTTAGCAAGGCGAATAATTTCTTCAACAATTACCGCACCTCTAGGTTGCCCAAAGTGAGAATTTATAAAGGCTTTATCAAGCTTAATAATATCTACATTCAAATAGCTTAGTTTATTTATTGAAGCAAAGCTTGTTCCAAAATCGTCCATTGCAACGCTAAAGCCTATTTTCTTTAATATTTTGACTGATAAATTTAAAGTATGCTCGAAACTATCAAGAGCTTGTTCATTTAAATCAATTTCAAATTGTGAAGCTTGTAAATTGTATTTCTCTAATAAAGCCATAATACTTTTTAAAACATTTGCATTAGATAAAGTAATAGCTGAAAAATTTATTGCTATCTTAGGTAGAGAACTTAATTGTGCATGGGCGTTAAGAAATTTGCACACTTCTTCAAAAATATACATATCTAACTTTGCTATAGCATTATTTTTTTCCATAATTGGCACAAAAACATCTGGAAAAACAGCTTCATGCCTAAGTGATGGGTGCCAACGTGCAAGTGCCTCAGCTCCATTAATTTTACCTGTTCTAAAATCAATTCTTGGCTGAAAAACAATTTCAAATTCTTTTTCGTTAAATGCTTCTTCCATTCTATCAATAATGGTAAGTAAGCTTAAATGTTCGGCTCGCATGTCTTCTGTAAAAACTTCATAGCTAATACCTGCATTTTGCTTGCCTTTTATTCTTGCTACGTGTGCAAAATTTATTATTATATCAAGCTCATCATCACTATTTTGTATTGAATATTTACCTACAGACATGTTCAGATTAAAGTTTTTGCCAACAAGTTCACGAATTGTTGGAAGAAGATATTTTTCTACCACATCTTCAATTTTTTTATCTGAATTAATTTTTCTGCATATAACAAAAAGTTCGGCACTTTCACGCGATATTAAAGTATCCTTATTATCTTTACCGTAAGCATTTTTTAATGCTTCCCCCATTTGTGCAATAAGGTAAATACTTTTTTCTATACCGTAATAGCTGTTAATTGTTGTAAAATCATCAATATCTAGGCTGATTATCTCGTATTGATTCTTCTGAGGCGACTTTAGTATTTTTTCTACTTCATTTCTAAATTCACGAAAAGACATTAAAGAAGTTATATCATCTTTAGCTAAACTTTCTAAAGTTTTATTTTTATTACTAATTTGTTTATAATTTATGCAAAGATAAATAGAATTTGCAATAATAATTATTATACAAATTGCATATAAAGCATTTTGTAGTATGAAATTTAAATCTAAAAAAGATGCAGCTTGTGTATCAGCTTGAGCATAAGCAGAAGTTACAGAATAGCACGCTAAAATAAGCAAAGAAAAAAATGTATAAACTAAAGGCTTGAATAAAAATAGCATGAAAATATATCCTTTAAATACATGTTTGAAAGAAAAAAGTAATACCCTCTTATAATAGCTAATAAAAGCAGTGTCAAGCAAGTTCTAAAATTGCATGTTATTGCGGTTATGTTATTTCAATTTATACTAACTATTTATTTTTTCTCTCCGAGGGCTAAAGGAACTAAGTCCCTTTAGAATCCCTAATGCAAAAATATCAAAAGCTAAGCTTTTGATATTTTTGGAAGGTACTACAAATGAATTTGCTACATAAATTTTCGTGACTAAGGTGATTAATGGAAGTTGGACTAGGGAATGGTAGGTTGCTCTAATATAACATTTTCAG
>CAYJFV010000152.1:0-4793 GCA_964369275.1 uncultured Desulfovibrionaceae bacterium | reverse complement strand
GCCAATCATTCCTGGCACTGATGTTGCTACAATGTACGCTGTTGTTCTTGGTATTGATGCTCTATTCGATATGGGTAGAACAGCTCTTAACGTAACAGGTGACATGATTGGTTCAATTGTTGTTTCTAAAATGGAAGGACAACTTGATGAATCAAAATGGCAGCAACACGCATAGAACTATAACTTCTAATTAATATAAAACTCTAGGTAGATATTTCTACTTAGAGTTTTTTTGTCTCCGACGGCTAAAGGAACTAAGTTCCTTCAGAATCCCTAATACAAAAATAACAAAAGCTGTTTATTTTGAGTGTGCTATAAAATTAATTTGTTACATGAATTTTCGTTACTAAGGTAAATAAGTGAGAAAGTTCTATAATATTTTATCAATCTTTTTCGCTCTGCGTAGCAAGCGTTGCAAATATTAAATTACGCTATTGACTACCATTTACTAGTCAAACTTCCGCTAATCACCTTAGCCACGAAACTACAAGTAGAAGATATTTTATGTTCGCTATGAAAAGGAAAACAAAAGTGCAAAGCACTTTTGTTGACGTAGGTTCTTAGGAGCTGTCCGCTCCTAAGCCCTCGGAGAGAAAAAAATATATAATATTACAAATTGAAATGCCATTCCTTTTAGCCCTCGGAGAGAAAAAAATTAATTAAAAGCTTGACATTTATTAATAAATTATCTATAAATAACTCAAGCAAGACGTAATGGAAAAAAACATTTTGCTTATTTGGTTAAGGTTGCCTGTTTGTAGGCCGCCTTTTTTTGTATTAAATTACTTTAATAAATTACGAGTATACATGCAAAATATAGTTGAAATAATTGAAGAACACACATTACCAATTGTTGATAATTTAGGTTTGAAGCTTTGGGGTATTGAGGTTCTTCCAGGTAGTAAAATTTTGGTACGCATTTATTTAGATGGTGCTGGAATTGAAGAATGTGCGAAGGTATCGCGTTTACTTGGTTTGGTTTTAGATATTGAAGAGCCATTTTCAAGTGCTTGGATACTTGAAGTTTCTACACCTGGAATTGATAGGCAATTTTTTAAGCTTTCGCAACTAGAAGAATATTTAGAAGAAAGGGTTCATATTAATTTTATTACTCCCCTCTCCTCTTGCACTGATATTCATGGTAATCCATTAAAAAAAGTTGAAGCTGTAGTTAAAAGTTTAGATATTGAAAATAATAGTTTTGTTGTGTCTATGCACGAAGGTCATGAAGCAAATGTTTCATGGGAAGATGTAAAGAAGATAAAACTTTTAGTTGAACATATTGAAATTAGCAAACTTGATAAGAAATAATTTAGAATAGGATATATATTATGAGTCAAGAATTGAAGTTGAAAAAAGCTATTGAACAAATAGCTAAAGACAAAGGCATTGATCGTGAACTTTTAGTAGAAACACTTGAAGATGCTGTACGTACCTCTGTAATTAAAAAATACGGTGAAGACTTAGATGTTGAAGTGCGTTATAGTGATGAAAGTGGCGAAATTGAAGTATACCAATTTAAAATTGTTGTAAATGAAGTTGAAAATGAAATTACAGAAATTTCATTAGAAGAAGCTAAACAACACGACCCTTCAGTTATGCTTGACGATGAAATGGGCTTTAGATTAAAAATTGAAGATTTAGGGCGTATTGCAGCACAATCAGCAAAGCAAGTAATTATTCAACGTATGCGTGATGCTGAACAATCAATGGTATATGATGAATTTAAAGAACGCATTGGCGAAATTGTATCAGGTACAATTCAAAGACGTGATAAAGCTGGCTTTATTGTAACTTTAGGTAGAATTGATGCTTTATTACCGCGTGATGAAATGATGCCACGTGAACATTACAAACGTAATGAACGTTGCCAAGCACTTCTTATTGATGTAAAGCGTGAAGGGCGTGGTCCTCAGCTAATTATTTCACGTTCTCACCGTGATTATTTAGCAGCTTTATTCCGCCGTGAAGTACCAGAGGTAGACGATGGAACAATTCAAATTATGGCAGTTGCTCGTGACCCAAGTTTGCGTGCTAAAGTTGCAGTGTTTTCAAAAGATAAAGACATTGACCCAGTAGGTGCATGTGTTGGTGTACGTGGTTCACGTATTCAAAACGTTGTTCAAGAGCTACGTGGTGAAAGAATTGATATTGTAATTTGGTCTGCTGATATTGCAACCTATGCTAAAAATGCTTTAGCTCCTGCTGTAATTTCAAACATAACTGTAAAAGAAGAAGATAATTTACTAGAAATTACAGTACCAGATGAACAACTTACTGCTGCAATTGGTAAAAAAGGTCAAAACGTTAAACTTGCTGCACAACTTTTAGGTTGGAAAATTGATTTATATACAGAATCACGCTATGCTGAACTTACTGGTGGTGATGTAAAACAAGCACGTAGTTTAGAACAAGTTGCAAGTGTTGCTGAAATTTCTGTTTCATCATTTGTAGATGCTGGTTTTACAAGTTTTGATACTTTAGCAAATGCTAGCGATGAAGAATTAGTTGAAAAACTAGATATTAATATGGCACGAGTTTTTGAAATTCGTTCTGCAATAAACTTCCTCTCTTCCTCTACAGAAGAAGCTTCGCAGATAAGAATTATTGATGATAATTCAAATGAAGATGGTGCTAAGTAGTTTGACTTCCACATCAAAATACGAACCAACAAGAATGTGTATTGCATGCAGAAAAAAAACTTCTAAAGAAAATCTTTTACGTTATGTAATACTAAATACAGTAACTGGAGAAATAAGCACAAATGAAGGCGATAGAAAATCAAATATCCTAAAAGTGTTAGATGAAAAAAAATGCCTTGATGGCAGAGGCTACTATGTGTGTAATGACCCTGTTTGTATTGAAAAAGTTCAAAAAATTAAAATGCGAAAACCTAAACTCAAAATAAAGCAAGAGAAGAGCAAGAAGGTATAAAATGGAAGATAAGAAAATAACTGTAAAAGAACTTGCAAATGACTTAGAAATGAGTCATTCTACACTCTTACGCGATCTAAAGCATCTGAATATTTCAGCAAAAACGACTACTAGTCTTCTTACTGATGAAGAAGTAGCTCAAGTACGTAAGCATTATAAAAACGATAAATCTTCTGGAAGCTCAACAGTTTCTGAATCTGGTGAAGGTGTTGTTATAGTACGTCGTAAGCGTACAGCAGTAGATACACCTGAAAAAGCTGAGAAAAAAGAAGAAAAACAAGCAAAACCTAAAGCTAAAGAAACTGTAAAAGAAGAAAAACCAGCTAAGGCTAAAAAAGAAGCTCAAGAAGAAAAAGCAACTGAAAAAGCTGAACCTAAAAAAGCTAAGAAAGTTGAAACTGAAGCTAAAGCAAAGCCTGTTGAAAAAGCTAAAGCAGTTGCTGCTAAAATTATTACACCAGCTAAAAAAGAAGAAGCTAAAGAAGAAGTTAAAGTTGAAGCGAAAGAAACTGTAGCAAAAACAGTTGTAAAAGTGGAAACTAAAACAGAAACTAAAGTTGAAGAAAAAGCTATTGTAAAAGAAGTAGAAGAAAAAGCAGTTGAAGCTACTAAAGTTGAAAAAGCTCCAAAAGCAGAAGAAGCTAAACAAGAAGTTAGTGCTAAGGCAAAAAGCAGTGGTGCAAAAATAATTTCTTCACCTAGCCAATCTAATGCATCAATGTCTGCTGCTCCTACTGGTTCTTCAACAAAGTCTATTTTACCACCTGCTGGTGATAGAAGCTTTGCAAGAGATGAAGAACAAGCACCAACAACTGGCGGTGTACGTATTGTTTCAAGACCTACTCAAACTCAAGTAGAGCAAAATAGACTAAGAAATCAAGAAAGACAAAGCAACGATAATCAAAATCGAGATAACCGCGACAATCGTGGCGGCTATAACCGCGATAATAGAGATAATCGTGGTGGCTATAACCGCGATAATCGTAATAACGATAGAAACGATAATCGTGGCGGCGATAGACCACCAAGACCAGGCGGCGGACAAAACAGATTTGGTGATAGACCACCAAGACCAGCAGGTCAAAATCCTGGGCAAGGTAAAGACGATTCACGTCCACAAAATCAGGCTCGTCCACATAATCGCCCAACAGGTCCACGTCCTGGCGGCCCACGTCCTATGGAAACAGTGCCTTTTGCACCGAATGACGAGCAAAGCCGTAAAAAGCGTAATAAGAATAAAAAATCTAACGATTTTTCTAATGAACATGCTCCACAGCAAGATTTCAAACCAACTAAATATGCTTTTGATATGGATGATGATGCACCGCGTCGTCGCAGAAAACCAAAGAAAAGAGAAAAACAACAAGTAGTTACTACTGCACCAATGAAAGCAGCTAAACGTAAATTACGTATTGAAGAAACTATTAGGGTTTCTGATATGGCTCACCAAATGGGTTTAAAATCAAGTGAAATTATTAAGATTTTATTTGGTTTAGGTGTTATGGCTACTATCAACTCTTCTTTAGATTTTGATACTGCTCAAGTGGTTGCTTCTGAATTTGAATACGAAGTGGAAAAAGTAGGTTTCTCAGTTGAAGAAGCTATTTTACCAGCTGAAGTTGATACTCCTGAACAATTAAAATTACGCCCACCTGTAATTACAATTATGGGTCACGTTGACCATGGTAAAACTTCTTTACTTGATGCTATTCGTGAAACTAATGTAACTGATGGTGAAGCTGGTGGTATTACACAACATATTGGTGCATACCATGTGCGTACAAAACGTGGCGAAATTGTATTTTTAGATACTCCTGGTCACGAAGCTTTTACAGCTATGCGTCTACGTGGTGCACAAG
>CAYJFV010000151.1:0-4796 GCA_964369275.1 uncultured Desulfovibrionaceae bacterium | reverse complement strand
AAGAGCTGGTTTTGCATACAACAGTTCAAAAAATCAAATACGCATAGAACAAGCAAAGCTGTTCATGCAGTAAATAAAAAAATGAAAAAAATACAAAAAAGCTAATTTTCCTATAAAAATTCCTGCGTAAGCGTACTTAAGTACGTGCGTAAAGGAATTTATAAAAAACGTTCGCGTAGAGTGTGAAGAGCTGGTTTTGCATACAACAGTTCAAAAAATCAGAAACGCATAGAACAAGCAACGCTGTTCATGCAGTAAATAAAAAAATGAAAGGAAAATCAACTTAATATATTCCCATAAAAAAAAGCTACCCAAACTTGGGTAGCTTTCAATTTCAATATAAATACTCAAAAACTAAGCATTTCCAGCTTCGTAATCTTGTACTCTTTTCATATCATTAGGGTAGAATATACCAATTAGGAAGAAGAAGAATGACACAAGAAGGTATAAGCACATTGCTGCAATCAATGCATTTCTAAGCCCTAAAGCTTCTGAAAGTAAACCTGCACCAATACCACCAAGTACGCCACCAAGTTGTAAAATAACAACAATTGTACCATAAGATGATGATTTATAACGTGCAGGAACAGCTTCTTGTGAAACAACGTTATATGCAGAAGGAATACAAGCAGTGAAGAAACCACCAGCAACAACTAAAAACGCATTACCTAAAACATAACCACTAATTGAAACAGCACCGCCAAGTAATAAGAACACAATAGGAACGAAACCTCTATTTCTTACACTTTTCTTTGTAAATTTATCTAAAACCATACCACCAAGAGGGCCACCAACAACACCAAGTAAGCCAGCAAGCCCCATCATACCAGCAGCGGCAGCAATTTCCATACCTAGTTCACGAGTATAGAAAATCATGTCAAATACACCTTTAGTTGTACCTACAAAGTTGTATGTAGCACCAGCAAAAGCCGCACAAATTAAGGATTTTGTACCTAAAATAACCTTGAAAGTTTCTTTTAGAGTAATCTTTTCTTTAGGAGTGCCATCAGGATTATTATTTGTTCTAGCTCCTGCCTTTGGTAGCAAGAAAGCTAAGAAAGAAAGTGCTAAACTTACACCACCAACTACAAAAAACACATTCTTCCAATGCATCATTGAAGCTAGAATACCAGTAATAACCATACCACCGGCAGAGCCTACAATCATAGAAGTATTGTAAATTGAAATAATTGTACCCCATTTTTTACGAGGATACCAGTCGGTAATTGTAGAAACTGAAGCAGGTGCATAACTTGCGTTACCAGCACCAACTAAGAAACGACCAGCTAATAATGGGAAGAAAGTTGAAGCCATACCACATAAAATAGTACCAACACTCCAAGTAATACCCATACCTTGAATCATTCTTGTTTTAGACCATTTATCAGAAAGATACGCCAATGGAGTAACTAAAACCATCATACCAAATAGCACTGTAGAAGATAAAGTTCCTATTTGAACATCGCTTAATCCTAAATCCGTTTGAATTACAGGAAAAAGAGAGTTTACACCAATTCTTGCCCAAAAATCAGACATGAATAGAAAATACAAAATAATAACATAAAAAGTTCTTTTTGCTTTTGGCAACTCTACCGCAGGGATATCATCTGGATCGATTGCTAAATTATCAATTTTTTGCTCTTCTGTACTCATAAATACTCCATAAATTAAATTAACACACGTAACATAAAGTTAAAATATGTCGACATTCAACCAGTAGCACATTATATTACAAGATGTCAAGCATGTAAGATTTTTTTGTGTTGTTAAATGCTTGAAAATTTATTGAATATAGAGTAAATTTTACACGTTATGATAATTAATTCTTTAGATGATGCTTTATTGCTCTTACGCGTAGGCGGGGTTATTGCATACCCTACTGAAACTTTCTATGGCATTGGCTGTGGAATATATAACAATGAGAGCTTAAATAGAATTTATGAAATCAAAGGAAGGGCAAGCAATATGCCACTACCCTTGATTGTTGCAAATAACATACAGGCTTTAGAGCATGCAAATATCAGTAAAGAAGTAGAGAATAGTTTTTTAGAACTTACTACACAATTTTGGCCTGGTAGTTTGAGTATATGTTTAAAAACTAACGATAAAGTTTCAAAAATTATAACTGCAAACACTGGCACAATGGTGGTAAGACAAAGTCCACATGAGCTTGCACACGCTCTATGCACTGGTTTAGGTTCACCCATAGTTTCAACTTCCGCAAATATTAGCGGTAAACCCGCTGCAAAAACCGCACAAGAAGTTGATATAAACTTAGCAATTGATGCTGTTTTAGATATACAAAGCCCCCAGCAAAGACCTCAGGGCGGGCTTGCTTCAACTATTATCAACTTACTAGAAAATAAAACTATTCAGGTAATTCGTGATGGTGCTTTTGATACTAAACAATTAGAAGAAATGGGCTATATAATAAAAAAATAGGTGGTATGTATGAGCCTTATCGAAAATAAAGTACATGAAGAAAAATTTAATACGGTAATGCAACTATTTAATAACCCGAACTTTCATAAAAATCATAGCCCTGATGAAGTATATTCATGCCTAGATGCAATTAATAGTGAAATTTTTGAAGAAGATATACATAGGCATAGCGACATAGATTTTGTTTGTGTGCTTCCGCCTTTGTTTTATGAAAACAAATTTATTAAAGGTGTGTGCTACACGCAAGCTTCTGATACTTTATTAAAGTTATTTCCTAATATTCAGGAAATATTCCATGTAATTTCTTTGTCTATGACCTGTGCTTTTCCTCGTCAAAACAAGGCAGATGCTATTTTTTCTTTATATAGAAATGAAGAGCGTGAGGCATGGTTCAAAAAAACATATCCAAATAGGAAAGATGGAATTTTTATTCCCCTAGAAGATTCAGATTTTACACATGAATATGTTATGCAACCAAGGCATGAACAAGAAAAAAAGTATGATATCATCATGGTTTCACGTATTGCTAAAGAAAAAAATTTACTGTTAATAGCAGATGCATTAAAAATTTACCGTGAAAAATATAAAAAAGATTTAAAAGTAGTATGGTATGTTGGAAAAGAAATAGACCCAAAATTCACTGGATTAAATGAATCTGAGAAAAACATACTTTTAGAAATGAGTAGCATACTAAACTCTTCCAATAAGTTTATTGATATTGTAGGGCATGCCGACTATAATGAAATGCCTAAAAACTACTCACAAGCAAAAATTTGTTTACTTTCCTCACTTTGCGAGGGTAAAAACCGCTCAATCCGTGAAGCCATGCTGTGCGATGTTCCAATACTTTTATTCAAAGACTTCATTAAATATGTTCGTGGGCAAAACGATATTATTCCAAATTTTGAAGGAAATGCTGGTTACAGTATAGAACATTTTTCTGCAAGCAGTTTAGCGGACTCTATTGAATACATGCTAAATAATTTAGAAACCTATTCCCCGCGTAAAACTTATTTAGAAAGCATGGGAAGAAAAAACTTCTTTAATATTGTGCTAAATTCTTTTAATTATTATGAACAGAATGTTCCAAATTATGCTATAAATAAAGCCTATAACAACGCTTGGCTAGACCTTGCCATAGCCGATAATTATCAATTATCATTGAATGATTTTTTATACAGTAGAAACCTAGCTTTGCAAGCTAGTAAAGGCTTAGAGGGTATGAAAAAACTAGCTAATTTTTATCAAGAAAAATATATGAAACATAAAGTAGGTGCATAGCATGTTATTGCAAGAATATGAACTAAGTACGAATATTAATGAAACAATTGAATTACTAAGTAATCCAAATTTACATTTAACGCACAGTTTAGATAAAATTTTTGAGCTTAACAACAAAATATCTTCTGAAATTTTCCCTGAAGGAAAAGAAAGATATCCCTCAATAGATTTTTATAATATTCTTCCACCCTTATACTATGAAGGAAAATTCATTAAAGGAGTAAGTTTTACACAAGCTTCCGACCTTGCACATAAAGTCTTTCCAGAGAAAAAAAAACTCATTCATATTATTTCTGAACCAATGTTTACAAGCTTTCCTTTGCAAAATTCAGGCGATGCCCTTTTTTCTTTGTACAATAACCCTACACGCGAAGCATGGTTTAGAAAAACTTACCCACAAAGAGCAAACCAAATTCTCATTCCTTTAGAAGATACCGATTTTATACATGAATATATTATGCTACCCCGAAATGATATAGAAAAAGAGTATGATATACTTTTCTGTGCAAGAATAAGCCCAGAAAAGAATTTAATTCTTATCGCAAAAGCTTTAAAATATTATAGAGAAAAATATAAGAAAGATTTAAAGGTTGTATGGGTAGTAGGTAAAGAATTTGGTAATAATTTTGAAAATTTAAGTACTGAAGAAAAAGCCATTCTAAATGAAATGAGTCAAATATTTAACGATTCACATAGCTATGTAAAAATAATTCAAAAAGCATCTCATTTAGAAATGCCTTTATTATACGCAAAATCTAAAATATGCTTACTAGCATCTATAATTGAGGGAAAAAATCGCTCAATTCGTGAAGCAATGTCATGCGATGTTCCCGTTTTGCTTTTCAAGGATTTTATAAAATACGTTCGTGCAGAAAATGATATTATACCAAACTTTACGGGTAACGCTGGGCATAAAGTAGAATATGGATTTGAAAATTTAGCAGATGGCATAGAATATATGCTTGAAAATCTACACGCTTATAAAGCTAGAAAAACATTTTTAGCAACTCAAGGGCGTAAAAACTTCTTCAATATTGTATTAGATTCATTCAATTACTACAAAGAAAATATAC
>CAYJFV010000150.1:0-4814 GCA_964369275.1 uncultured Desulfovibrionaceae bacterium | reverse complement strand
CAGTTCAAAAAATCAAATACGCATAGAACAAGCAAAGCTGTTCATGCAGTAAATATTAAACAAAGAAAATCTAAATCCATTAATTTTCCTATTTAAATAAAAAAGGCGGAGAATATCCGCCCTTAAAATATCTAAAGGAATTATTAATACCTATTATCAAAGAACCTATTGGATTTTTTTTCGCTGCGAGGAAGTTCACCAATGGCAACAGCTTTAATCTTCGCAAGTATTCCAATTTTCGCTTTGAAAGCTACTTGAATTTCTTGCTCTACCGCATAATAGTTTGCGTTCGGCTCTACCTCAACAAATAAAGTAAGTAAATCTTTACCGTCTAAATGGTCAATCATTACCTGATACTCACTTGAAGCTGCTTCAATTTCTTTCAACATTTCATCAACTTGACTTGGGAAAATGTTCACGCCTTTAACTTTTACCATATCATCAGTTCTGCCAAGTATAATATCCATACGCGGAAATTCACAACCACAAGTACAAGGCTCTGGAATTATACGAGATAAATCATGCGTGCGAAAACGAATTAATGGAGCACCTTCCTTGCATAAAGTTGTAATAACCATTTCACCAATTTCACCATCTGGTAAAACTTCGCCAGTTTTAGGATCTATAATTTCAAGAAAAATATAATCATCCCAATAGTGTATGCCTGTGCCATGGTTACAACTCATGCCAACACCAGGGCCATAAATTTCGGTTAATCCATAAATATCATATAATTCAACGCCAAGTTCATTGGCTATGCGATTACGCATTTTTTCGCCCCAACGCTCTGAGCCAATAATACCTTTTTTAAGATGTAACTTGTCTTTAATTCCGCGTTTCTCAATCTCTTCTGCTAATAATAAAGCATAAGACGAGGTTGAACATAATACCGTAGACTTCAAGTCCATCATCATTTTCAATTGCTTGTCTGTATTGCCTGGCCCCATTGGAATTGCCATTGCACCAAGCTTTTCTGCACCTGTTTGAAAGCCAATGCCCGCTGTCCATAAGCCATAGCCTGGGGTAATATGAACCCTATCTACATTGGTAAGCCCTGCTAGTTCATAACAACGAGCAAACATAATTGACCAATCTTCAATGTCTTTAGCTGTATAAGGAATAATTACTGGTGTGCCTGTTGTGCCTGATGAAGAGTGTATTCTTACAATTTTATCATCACTAACGGCTTGTAAACCTAGTGGGTAGGCATCACGCAAGTCGCCTTTCCAAGTAAAAGGAAGCTTTTCAAAATCTTCTTGAGAGTTGATTGAATTAATATCAACATCTTTAAATCTTTCTTTGTAAAAACAGTCTTTATTTGTAAGATCGATTATCTGTGCCTTGATTAAATCAAATTGCCTTTGTGACATTTTCATAAATTATATCCTTATTTACAAGTAAATTACTTTTTCTTGTAAAGTTTTGCACCTTCTTCTAAGGCTTTTAAATTCAATTCAATAAATTGCTGCTTTACACGTTTTTGTATGGCTTCTTCCATTTGTTTAATAGTAAAACCAACCTTGCCAGAGGCTATGCCTGCACCTAATAAAATTGTGTTTAATACTTTAGATGAACCACATTTTTTGCAAAGTTCTTCGCCATCAACTATAATTAATTCTTTAACATTTGCTTGTAAATATTCAAGCATTTCAATACCATCATAAGATGAATTTGATAAAGTTGCTGTAACTGGCTTTACTGCCTTTTTGCTTACAACTAATACGCCATCTTTTGCTAAGTAAGGTAATGCACGAACTGCTTCGGCTGGTTCAAAAGCAAGTAGAACATCGGCAGTGCCTAGCGGTATCATAGGTGAAAAAACATCATTACTATTTTTTGCAATACGCACATGACTAACCACGCTACCGCCCCTTTGAGCCATACCAATAGTTTCGCTTGCACTAACATGTAAGCCTTGTAATAAAGCACAATCTGCAATAAGTTTTGAAGCTAGAATTGTACCTTGCCCCCCAACACCACATAGTAAACAATCTTTAGTATTTTTAGTATCTTTTTGCATTATTTTACACTTCCTATAGCTTTTGTTGGGCATACTTGCTGGCATAAAGTACAACCATAACAAAGGCTTGGTTCTATTACAACATCTTCATTATCTAAAACAATTGCGGGGCAACCAAGTTCAGAAATACATTCTTTACATTCAATGCATTTTTCTTGATCTATACATGATAAAATAGCTGGTTTTGTAATGGCTATACAAGGTGATTTAAAAATAATTGCTTTTACGCCTTTTTTTGAAATGGCACTTTTTACAACATCAATTGATTTATTCAAATCTAGCGGGTCTACAGTTTCAACACTTGTTACGCCTATTGCTTTTAATATAGGCTCGATAGCGATTTTTTCAACAACCTCACCCATCATGGTTTTGCCTGTGCCTGGGTGTGGCTGATGCCCTGTCATAGCAGTAGTTGAGTTATCTAATATAACTAATACTATGTTTGACTGATTATACACCGCATTCACAATACCTGTAAGACCAGAAGCAAAGAAAGTTGAATCTCCAACAAAAGCAAAGTTTATGCTGTCAGGGTTCATACGTTCTAAGCCTTGAGCGATGTTAATTCCTGCTCCCATACATAAACAAGTATCCGTCATATCAAGCGGTTTTGCATTGCCAAGAGTATAACAGCCAATATCGCCGCAGAAATTTGCTTTTTTCCCGTAAGTTGCACGCTTTACCGCATAAAACGAGGCTCTGTGTGGGCAACCTGCACATAAAACAGGTGGGCGTATTGGTAAATCTGGTGCTTTTGGAAGAGGTGAAGAGGCATACTCTTTTTTGAAAATTTTTCCAAAAACAGATTTAACATATTCTACACTATTTTCACCTGCATTTTGAATATCATTCGTAAGCTTACCACGAATTTTTACAGAAATATTATTTTCTGCACAAACTTGTAGTAATTCTTTTTCAATAACTGGGTCTAATTCTTCAACAACAATTACTTCATCTAAACCTTGAAGAAATTCTAATGCAAGCTTTTTAGGAAATGGAAAAGGAGTGGTTACTTTAAATAATTTATATTCTTTTTCGCTTACATTTAGTTGGTCTATACACAATGCTTCTTGCACATATTTATAGCTAATACCGCCTGTTGCAATACCAACTTTGCCTTTACCAGTTATAGAATTATATTTATAGCTTGAAAATTCATCGCCAATTTTTGGGTTTCTTTCTTCAATTTTTAAGTGATTTAGATAAGAAGAACGTGGAAAAATTACCCAACGCATAGTGTCTTTTATAAAGCCTTCTGGCTTTGCAGATGAGGAAGCTTCTTCTATATCAATAGTTGAACTACCATGACAAATTCTTGTTGTAGGGCGAAATAATACGGGCGTAGAATATTTTTCAGATAGTTCAAAAGCATCTTTCATCATAAAATATGCTTCTTCTGGTGAGGTTGGATCAAAAACAGGAAGTTTTGAAAATGCGGCAAAGGTTCTTGTATCTTGCTCGGTTTGCGATGAAATTGGGCCTGGGTCATCAGCAGAGAGTACAACCATACCGCCTTTAACACCAACATAAGCAAGACTCATTAAAGGATCCGCCGCGACATTTAGCCCTACTTGTTTCATGGTAACAAGGGTTCTTGCACCTGAATATGCGGCACCAGCCCCCACTTCTAAGCCTACTTTTTCATTTACTGACCACTCTACATAAATATCGCCTTTATTATGCTTGGCAATATTTTCAAGTATTTCAGTAGATGGAGTTCCAGGATAACCGGATACAGATTGAACGCCAGCTCTAATAGCTCCTAAAGCTATAGCTTCATTCCCCATCAAAAACTTTTTCATAAACTAACCCCAATTTTTATTCTAAAGTAGCAAACTATTGTTGTTTCATTGTAGATAAAACAAAACGCGGCCAAATTTGACCGCGTTAATAGTTTATTTTTAGTGATAAAGTTTAAGTACTAGAAAAGCGGTCCACTATAAAGTGTGCCACCACCAATTTCTATTATTTGCGTTAAAATTCATCATATGGCTAAGTTATTCAAAACAATATGTTTTGTCAAGCTAATTTTTGGATTATATTTTAACTTGCTATATGTTATTAACGTGCTATATTTTTGTAAATAATTTTTGGGGTGTGTTATGCGTGAATTTAAGGCGGATAAAGAACGTGTTGCTGAATTGTTTATGGATAAGAATAAATGCTGTTCCGAGGCTGTATTACAAGCCTTACTGGAGCATTACTCTATTCCATTTACAGAAGATGATATAATATTAGCTGCTGGTTTTGGCGGTGGAGTTGGAGGCTGTGGCTGTGTATGTGGTACTTTAGCAGGCTCCGTTATAGCCGTTGGCATGCTTTTCAAGGGTGAAAAAGTTATACTTGATTTAGTAGAGGGCGATGAAAAAGAAAAGAAAAAGTGGAAAGATTCGTATGTAAGTAAGTATTTATCTAATCATATTCATAGCCATTTCAAAGAATTTCATACAGTTGCTTGCTGTAAGGTAATAACTAAAAAAGTTGCACATGACGCTAAAGTACGCAAAGAATTTTGTAAAACGCTAAACCATGAAGTGGTTGAACATGCTATTAATGTAATAGATGATTATATTGAATTAAGAAATAAATATCATAATAACTAAATTTCATTTTTTCATATAGTATTATAAATTGCTTATAGAGCTGTAATAACAACAATATATTATTTTATAAAAAAAGAGCTTGACATTTCTACTAAATAGCCCTACTTTCTTTTTGCGGAGTGGAGCAGCACGGTAGCTCGTCGGGCTCATAACCCGAAGGTCATAGGTTCAAATCCTGTCTCCGCAACCAA
>CAYJFV010000149.1:0-4827 GCA_964369275.1 uncultured Desulfovibrionaceae bacterium | reverse complement strand
ATAAAGTGAAATACCAATACTTGATGAAACTGTTACAGTTTCTTCAATATTTGAACTGTATGTGGTTCTAATTGCTTCACATAATTGAGTTGCTTTAATAGTCATAACTTCAAGGTTTGAAGTGTTTTTCATGTATACAAGAAATTCATCACCGCCGATACGGCCAACAATATCATTATCACGGAAAGTTTTAGTAATTTTTTTAGCAACATCGCATATTACAACGTCGCCATAGGCATGCCCAAAGGTATCGTTCACGGATTTGAAATTGTCAACGTCAATAATTAATAAAGCACCTTGCCTGTCTGGGGTAAGTTGAGCTTCAATTAGTTTTTGAGTCATTTCTTTATTATACAGCCCTGTAAGTGGGTCTCGTTCGGCTTTAAACTGAAGTGCTATTTGCTGCGATTTTACAGAGTCTATATCGCGAACATATACAAGTGCTTTTGTTTCATTTGTTTCTTCATCAAACCATAAAGTTGTTTGTGCTGTTGCCCATCTATAGCCATCTTGAGCAACTCGTCTATAATCAATTGCAAAGTCACGTTTGCCTTGTTTGTATATTGAGGAAAGATAATTTAGGCTAAAGTGAGAAAGAAAAGTATGCATATCGTCAGGGTGAATTAAGTCACGAGCAATAATTGGTATATAGTCGTTATAGTATACAGAAGGATCGATATGGGTTTTTGTTTTATTAAAAATTTCCCTCATTTTCCCTGTTTCACATATAACTTCATAAGCTAATAAGCCATCGTTTAGCATTATATCACGCATTATTAGGTCGTCTTCAACTTTACTTGAAAGCTTATCTATCATTTTTTGATACTTAGCTTTATTTGAAGATAGTACATTTGTAAATAATACAAGATAGTAAATAGATAAGAAAATTATTGGTGTAATAATTTCAGTTGTGGAGATGTATGCATTGTCAATTGGTAATAAGTATATGAATACATAAAGGTTATAAGTAAGAAAAATAGTGAAAAGTAGTGCTAACACAGTTAGAGTAAAAATGTGCTTTTTTGAGAGAAATTTAATATTTAAATATTTACGTGGAATGGCATAAACCAATAGAATAAGGCAACTTGTTACAATAGCAAAAGCCATCCAAAGTATTAAATGACGCCCAAAGGCAGATATAGTGGTAAATGAGAAGCTACCATCTACAAAAAATGTGTATATACCAGAACTTATAGCATGAAATGCAACAATATGCATTATACATGCACTAGAGCAAAGTAGTGTTAATAAAAATGAACTTTGATAAATTAGCCCATATAATATACTGTAAATTATAAAAAGCCCTAGGTATGATTGGAATATATGTAAATTCATGCCAAAAAATACTTGATATGAAAATATCGTAGCCACAATTGTAAAAGCAAGTTTAGAAAAACCCTTTATCGCAACACGTGGCATAATGATATCTACAAGTTTTAGTGCAAAAAACCAGTAGAAAAAGAACAAGGGTAAAGATATATAAAACAAATTGCTAAACATAAATATTCCAAAAGTAAAATTACATTATATTATAGCATTATGAACATAAAAGTGCAAGTTTTTTATTGATAAAATATTAATAATAGTAGCTGTGCTTACAAGTCTTTTTAATGTTTTACGAAATTTTAGCTTGCAAATTGAGCAATCAAACAGTATATTAAAATCATAAGATAAATCTATTTGATATTTATTTCACAAAAACACTCAACAAGTGAAGGCAGAAGATGATAAGCAAAGCTCTTATAAAAGATTTTGAAAAATTACTTGGTTCAGAAAATGTTTTTACAAATGAAGCAGATAGGCAAAGCTATGCCTACGATGGGGCAGTTTTAGAGCAAGTTATTCCTGCTATTGTGCTTCGCCCAACGAATACAGAACTTCTAGGTTTAGCAATTCAAAAATTATATGAAAATGAAATTCCTATGACAGTACGCGGGGCTGGAACAAATCTTTCTGGTGGTACAATTCCAGATAGCACTAACAGTGCTGTAATTCTAACAAATGCATTAAACAAAATTCTTGAAATTAATAGTGAAGATTTATATGCAGTTGTTGAACCTGGTGTAATTACATCATATTTTGCTGAACAAGTTGCTAAAAAAAGTTTGTTTTATCCACCTGACCCCGGTTCGCAAGCTGTTTCAACCCTAGGTGGTAATATAGCTGAAAATGCTGGTGGACTTCGTGGCTTGAA
Source organism: uncultured Desulfovibrionaceae bacterium (assembly GCA_964369275.1). Taxonomy (GTDB): domain Bacteria; phylum Desulfobacterota; class Desulfovibrionia; order Desulfovibrionales; family Desulfovibrionaceae; genus CAYJAZ01. Next base: position 2,633 of record CAYJFV010000149.1, on the reverse strand, counting down.
GTATGGTGTTACAAAAGACTATCTAATGGGAACAGAATTTTTTGATTCTCAGGGAAATTTAATTAAATCTGGTTCACGAACGGTAAAATGCGTAACTGGTTATAATTTATCAGGATTGATGGTACAATCTGAAGGTACTTTGGGTGTTATATCAAAAGCTATACTAAAATTACTTCCACCGCCTAAAGCAAGCAAGGCACTTATGGCAGTTTTTGCAACTATGCAAGAGGCAGCACAAGCAGTTGCGGGCATTATAGCAGCCCACATTGTGCCATGTACCCTTGAATTTTTAGATAACAACACGATTGTACGTGTTGATGACTATACTAAAGCTGGTTTGCCGCGTGAAGCTGGTGCTATTTTGCTTATTGAGGTTGATGGACACCCTGGGCAGGTTGAAGATGAAGCACAAACAGTGCTAAAAGTTCTAAAGTCATGCAATGCTACAGAAGTTCATATAGCTAAAGATGAAGCTGAGAAATATAAATTGTGGGAAGCCCGTAGAATGGCTTTACCAGTGCTTGCAAGAGCAAGACCAACAACAGTTTTAGAAGATGCAACCGTGCCACGTTCAAAAATTCCTGCAATGATGCAAGCACTTGAAGAAATTCAAAAAAAATACAAGCTTGATATTGGTACTTTTGGGCATGCAGGCGATGGAAATTTACACCCAACAATTTTGTGCGACAAAAGAAACCATGAAGAATTTAAGCGTGTTGAAGATGCAATTGATGAAATTTTTGATGTTGCAATTGGTTTAGGCGGCACATTATCTGGCGAGCATGGCATTGGCACAGCAAAATCGAAGTGGTTAGAAAAAGAAACTAATGCTGCAACTATTCTTTTTTCACGTAGATTAAGAAAAGCACTTGATCCTAAGGGCTTATTGAACCCACAAAAAATAGTAAGTTTTAACGAGTAATTTATGAAAGATATAAATCAATTAGTACAACAATTAGAACATTTAGATGATATGCTTGCAACCTGCATGAAGTGTGGAATGTGCCAGTCAGTTTGTCCTGTATTTGGTGTATCCTACATGGAAGCAGATGTTGCACGTGGTAAACTTGCACTTGTAGATAACCTAGCAAATAAAATTATTAAAGACCCAGAAGCAGTAGCAGATAAATTAGGCCGTTGCTTATTGTGTGGTTCATGCAAGGCAAACTGCCCCTCTGGAGTGCCTATAATTGATATTTTCCTAGATGCAAGAGAAATAGTTACTACGTATATAGGATTAAATCCAATAAAGAAAATTGTATTTCGCGGTTTGCTAACAAAACCAGCTTTGTTTAGTTTTCTTACAAATTTTGGTTCAAAATTTCAATTTATTGCTCTTAGAAAGAATAAAACTGTGCAAGATACCTCTTCTGCACCTTTATTTAAAAAGATTATTGGTTCAAGGCATTTTAGGCAATTACCTAATAAGTCGTTCTTATTAAAAGTTGGTGCAATGAATACAGAATCTAAAACTGGTAAACCCAAGGTTGCGTTCTTCCCTGGTTGTCTTGGTGATAAGTTTTATACAAATGTTTCACAGGCTTGTATTGATGTATTAAAATATCACGATGTTGGTATATACATGCCTAAAGGCATGGCTTGTTGTGGAATACCAGCTATTGCCTCTGGTGATATTGAGGGTATGCTTGAGCAAACAAAAATTAATTTAGATGTGCTAGATAAAGTTGAGTACGACTACCTTATAACTGCTTGTAGTTCTTGCACTTCTACCATAAAAGAATTATGGCCGCATTATGCGGATAGGCTTAGCGATACAGAAAAAGAAGTTGCTAAAAAAATTGCTGAAAAGTCGCTTGATATAAATGAATTTTTAATTGATGTATTAAAGGTTGATACTTTAGCAAATTCAAATCAAACATCAGCGGAGGAAAAAATTCAAGTTACTTTCCATGATTCTTGCCACTTGAAAAAGTCGTTAGATGTATACAAGCAGCCGCGTACTTTAGTAGAAATGAATAGTAATTATGAATTAAAAGAAATGCCAGAAGCGGACCGTTGCTGTGGTTGTGGTGGTTCTTTTACTCTTTTTCATTACGATTTATCATATAATATTGCACAGAGAAAACGCGACAATATAGTATCTACAAATGCTAAAGTTGTTGCAACAGGTTGCCCTGCCTGCATGTTGCAATTAGAAGATGTTCTTTCGCAAAACGCTGACCCAGTAGAAGTAAAACATGCAATAGAAATTTATGCAGAAAGTTTAAAATAATAATAAATAAAAAGCAAAAAAAATCACGGCTAATTTTTAGCCGTGATTTTTTTGTTAATGATTTTTTATGCATTTTTGAGATTATTAATAATATTTGCAAGTTCTTGAGCTTGCGTAGAAAGTTCAGTAACTGCTATTGCAGCTTCATTCATTGCATTCTTTGTTTCTCTTGCTGTATCATTGATAATATCTATTGCAGAGGTCATCTCTTCTACTGTGGAAGATTGCTCTTCAGCGGCAGTAGCAATATTACGCACACCAGCAGCACTTAAATCCGCCATTTCAAGAATGTCTTGCAAGGCTTCACCACTTTGTGTTGCTAATGTTGTTGCTTCTTCAATTCCGCGTACAGCAATATCCACTTGCTTTACATTTTCTTCTGTGCTTTGCTGAATAGCAG
>CAYJFV010000148.1:0-4859 GCA_964369275.1 uncultured Desulfovibrionaceae bacterium | reverse complement strand
AATATGTATAAAATATTAGACTTCAAAGTAAAAGGCGATTATAGCGGTAAATTAGTTGACCTTGAAAAAGGCGACGACTTCCCCTTTGAAATTAAAAGAGTATACTATATTTGGGATACCAATAAAGATGTAGTACGCGGAAAGCACGCACATAAAGCCTTAGAACAAGTAGTTATTTGCAGTTCTGGTAGCTGTGATTTTATTCTTGATAATGGCAAATTGCGTGAAGTTGTTCACTTGAATAATCCCGCTCAGGGGCTTTATATAAAGCATAATTTATGGCGAGAATTTACTAACTTTTCAGCCGATTGCGTAGTTACAGTTCTTGCTTCTGAACACTATGACGAAGCTGATTATATTAGAGATTATAACGAATTTCTAAGGAGTATAAAAAAATGATTCATTCATTATCAGACGTGCAATCGCATGACATTGCAAATTCAAGCAATATTTGGCAATTTTGCGTTATATTAGAGGGTGCTACAATTGGCGAGAATTGTAATATATGCTCGCATTGTTTTATTGAACATGATGTAATAATTGGCGATAATGTAACCATAAAGAACAATGTGCAAATTTGGCAAGGCATGCGTATTGAAGATAATGTTTTTATAGGGCCAAACGCAACTTTTTGTAATGATAAATACCCAAAATCACGCTCACAAGATTGGATTTGTGAACCAGTTACTATAAAAAAAGGTGCTATAATAGGGGCAAATGCAACTATTCTAGCTGGTGTAACAATAGGCGAAAATGCAATAATAGCAGCAGGTGCAATTGTTACTAAAAATGTTGAAGCAAATACAAAAGTTATTGGGAAATATTAAACAGTTAATCTTCCTTATATATTTTTACTACAAATTGCAATGATATATTCATATACACATTGAAACAATAAAATATTTGACTTACTATTTAAAGGCGTTGTTTAAATAACGCCTTTTTTTAATCCAATAAATATATTTTGCACTTGAAAATAGCAGAATAAGCTTTTAAAAGCTTTTATTTAAATATTGAAACGATATAGCTATCTTACATAAAAGTGTATCTGCTAAAAAATAGATTGTGAAAAAAATAATTTTTCTTGCTCCACCTTATTGACTCTTGTAAAGTATTCGCATAACCTTAATTATTATATTCTTCATGAAATAAGAAGAGTAGACGAACTCTCCCAATCAAAATCTTTTAAGGCTTGATATGGAAAAAACACAAATATTACAACTTGCTTCAGTTCCAGAACATTCAGTGCAATTTATGGAGGCAGTTTCTACAGGTTCGCATTTTGTGCAAGATAATTATTTGTGTTTTTCAGCTGATGATTGGCTTACAATAATTGGTTATCCACTACTAGGTGAATATAGTGACGAAAATTATCTAAAAGCTAAAAACAATGCAGTTCAAAAAACAAAAGCAACTTCATGCTTTAGCGTTGCACCAAGTTTGCCTAAATCTTTGCATGCCTCAATAAGCGAGGAAGACGTTTTTTATACCTTGCCAATATTCGCCCCTATCCCCAAAAAGCTTATAAACCCGATAGAAAAGGCGAAAGAAAATCTTAGGGTGGAGCTTGGCAGAACTTTTACCGCAGAGCATAGACGCCTTTGGACTGAATTTATGTCACGCGTGCCACTAAACAGTATGGTACGCAAACTCTATATAAGCACAGCACAACTTTTTGAACAAAATATTGAAGAGTTATACCTACTTAACGCTTGGGATAATGAGGGGCATCTTGTCGCCGCACTTTTGCTTGACTTTGCACCCAATAATTTTTGTGCGTATATTTTAGGTGTGCATTCAAAAACTTACTATGTTCCGCATGCCCATGATTTACTTTTTGCGAAGATGATTGAAATTTCACAAGAAAAGAATAAAACCTTCATTCATTTAGGGCTAGGAGTAAATGAAGGCATTACTCGATTTAAGAAAAAGTGGGGTGCAAAAAAAGCCCTTCCTTTTGTAATGGCAGCTTGGAAAGAGCAAGAGGGTGATAATAGCATAAAATATCATGCAAAATCATTAATTAAAGCTGTTGTTGCAGATTCAAGTAGTGCAGAAATATTAAATCATATAGGGCGTTCAAAGTGGGAAACGTGGGCAAACTTACCACAGCAACGCCCCTATAAAATGCTTTGGGAAGTTACAAAAAATGGGCGTACTTCATGGATAGGCGGTTCGGCTCATTTTTTCTGCTACTCTTTTAAAACTTCTTTTACAAAGTTATTCAATCAGGCAAGTACTATACTTTTTGAAGGCCCTTTAGATGCACAAAGCCTAAAATTAGTTCAAGCCAACGGCGTACACCTTACTAAAGAACATCAGCCGCTTATAAATAAACTCACCCCTGCGGAAATTCAAAAGCTTAGCCGTATGGTACGTGGCCCAGAAGATTTTTTAACTAAACTTCTAAATGCTGAGGCTAAAAATAAAATAGATGTTGTTTGGTATTTAGAAAATACACGCCCTTGGACTGCTCTTTTTACACTTTGGACAGGATTTTTAGAAAGGCAAGGGTGGAGTCAGTCAGTAGATATGGAGGCATGGTATCTTGCACATGATATGGGTAAAACTGTTGTTGCAATGGAAAGCCTTGAAGAACAACTAGATTCTCTTAATGCCGTTCCTCCTGAACGCGTTGTACGCTATTTTCAAGATTGCGATAAATGGCCAAAAATGATAAAAAAAAATATAAAAAACTATCTAGCAGGCGATTTAATGGGACTTATGGGTACAAGTGCGGAATTTCCAACTAGAACCGAAAGAATAATTAGCATGCGAGATGAGCGTTTTCGCCAAAGAATGCGACCATTTATTGAAGCAGGCGGAGCAGTAGTTTTTGTTGGCACAGCACACATGCTCAATTTACGCTATATGCTTGCTGAAGATGGCTTTAAAGTACGCCAAATAAAAATTTAAAAAGTGAATTTATGAATACAACTAATATCTTACACCAAATAAATGCACAAGCTATCACGCCAGATCAGCTTATGTTTTATGTATCCGCAGTGTCTAGCGTTGAAAGTGAGCTTGTAGGGGATTATGTTGTTCACTGGCAAGGGAATGCTTGTGTAATTGTAGGGTATAATTTAGAAAATCCACACGACACTAGTAGGTTAGATGATATAATTAACTATGTAATCAAAAAAGAAGCACAAAGTATTACTGTGCTTGCTCCAATTCGTCCAAAATCTGCACCGCAAGACGCCATAAGTAGCAAGGAAGATGCCTACTGGTTCTTGTCTCTACCTTTTGAAAAGCCTAGCGATAAACTAAAAAATATGCTTACTAGAGCTGAAAAAGATGTGTATATAAGCCAAAAATCAGGGGAAAGTGCATGGACAGGGGCTCATCAAGAGCTTATGCTAAACTATATTAGCAATAAAGGTATGGAACCAGCACTTTGCTCTATATTACAAGGAATTGAAAAATATTTACTTTCTTCTTCTCAAGTCGAAATTTTCTCAGCTTATGAGCAAAAAACAGGCACACTCCTTGCTTGTTCTATAGCCGATTTTTCTTCATTTAGTTCAGCCTTTTACATGTTTGCATTTAGGCAAGAACAATGTAAAGTGCCTGGTGTTGCGGATATTGTGTTATTTGCTCTTTTAGAAGAAGCAAAAAAGCGTGGGTACAGTCAATGCAATTTAGGGCTTGGAATAAATGATGGTATAAGATTTTTTAAGAAAAAATGGGGTGCAAAGCCAAGTTTAGCATTTGTTCAAACACAATGGAAAGTAAGTGGCAAAAATACAAAGAAATCTTTTTTCTCTAAATTTTTTGATTAAGGTATATTTATGAGTAATATTTTTCCAATTCCAGCAGATTACCCAAATCCATTACAACATCCAGCCCTAAAAGAAGCAGGCATTGTATCGCTTATAAAGGACTTAATTCGCCCTAAAGCTCGCCCCTTTGATTGTTTGCAAGTTGAAGTAACCTCTTGCTGTAGTGCAAAATGTACGTACTGCCCACATACTACAAAATCTAGCCAATGGAATTCTAGAAATATGCAGGCACATACCTTTGCTAACTTATGGCCACTTTTACAGCAAGTTACACGAGTTCATCTGCAAGGTTGGGGCGAACCCTTGCTTCACCCGCATTTTTTTGAATTTGTTGCACTAGCACGAAAAGCAGGTTGCCTTGTATCTTCAACATCATGCGGATTACATATAGATGAAGAAGTTGCAAAAAAAATCATTAAAAGCGGTATGGATATTATAGCATTTTCATTTGCTGGTACTGATAATATTAGCAATAATGTGCGGGCTGGTGCAAATTTTGATAAAGTATATCAAGGAATTAGACTTTTACAAAATATTCGCCAAAAGCGTATGGCGGTGCATTTAGAAGTGCATTTAGCATACATCTTGCTTGCAGATAGGTTAGAAGCGGTGGCTAAACTTCCTAAGCTTATGAAAGACTTAGACGTACACGCTAGTATTGTAAGCACTTTAGATTATTTAGCTGATGAAAGTCAGGCAAGTTTAGCTATAAATCCTAACGATACAGAAATAATTGAAAAAGCAAGAAATATACTTCAACTTGCGGCTACAGAGGCAAGTGAAAATGGACAAAAAATATACTATGCTTTACCAAGTACCACTCCAAGCCCTGAGTGTAGGGAAAATATACAAAAAAGCTTATATGTTGATGCAGATGGCACAATTTCACCTTGTATCTATTTGAATGTGCCTGATTCACAAAGCTATAAAAATATTTATGGAAATGTAAATTCGCATAATATATTAGATATTTGGCAGAATAAAGATTTTGTAGCTTTTCGCCAAGCTCATATTGATGGCGAACCAATAAAGCAATGTGTAAACTGTGTAAAAAAATTTGAAAGCTTGCTTTAG
>CAYJFV010000147.1:0-4862 GCA_964369275.1 uncultured Desulfovibrionaceae bacterium | reverse complement strand
TGTAATTGTTTAATTATAGATAATTATTATCATAGTCGACAATAATATGCAAGTACTTAAGTACTTAAATTTCTGAATTTACTGCAAAAGAATTTTTTCATTTGCCTTTTAAGTATAATATATGAATTAGAAATTAATTTAAAACTTTATTTTCGGCTAGTTAGCTTTTTTCAATTTTATAATTTTGCATTATATAGATGAATTAATTGTTTATATTTAATTTAAAAACATTCAGTCAAATTTAACTTTTTTAGACTTCATAGATTTTCACACAAATTGTAAAGTGAATGTTTTACATGCGAATTATCCAATCTCTATACAAATTAAAGAAAAAGCGTTTACCATTGCTAGTAAACGCCTTTATATTATAATGTCTACAATCTATATTTAGAATTGTCTTTTCAATGAAATTAAGCGGAATACAAACATTAATGCTGGCATTAAGAATAAGTACCCAACAAATACCCAAATTCCCCATTGCAGTGAATAAGCAAAGGTTGTTGCCAATGAAATTGGTTGGAAGAACAACATAGACCAAGCATTTTGCATACCTGCTTCAACCGCAACTGTTGTTTCAAAATCTGGGTCAACAATACGAAGTAATAATAATGCAGAAGCACCAGTACCTGTACATTGTCCAAAACCACCTAATGCACGTTCAAAGCCATACTCAGGTAAACGACGTGCAGTTGTAAGAACAACAATAAAAGTTAAAATTGTACCTATAACAACTGTAAGCACAAAAGGAACTAGAACAGCTTGCAGTGCAGTTACTGAAATACCTAAGAATACAGTTGTAATCATGTAGTCAACTGAAAAACCAGTTACACGTCTTATTGAATCAGGGTCAACATACTGCATTAAGCCAAGTTTTTTCAATACTACTTTTACTATCATTGCCATAAATAACGCCCAAATGAACACCATTGCAAATGCCATTGGTTTTAATGCTGCTGGCATAAGAATAAACCAACCAACACTAAATAAAAATGCTAAGCCATAAGTGAATAAACATAAAGCAAAGTGGAAGCTCATGTTATCCATATTAGCTGTATGGATTGTTGAAGTTGAACAAGATGGACGGTTTTCAGGCTTGAATAAACCAGATCTAAATTCATCATTAACTTCTTTATCTTTGAATGTTTGCCAGCCTTTTTTAATACCATAGTTAGCAAAAATAACACCAACAACACCAGATACAACGAAACCTGCTGCTGCAAATGCTAAACCAGTTGCCGCCGCATGTTGCATATCTGCAAAGTTTGGCTGAGCAGATAACCACACATTAGCATAGCCAAGTGCTTGCCCTGGCCCTTGTGTAAAGCCACCTGGGAATAAGTAACCGAATAGTGGTGAGAAATCGCCACCAAACATATTTTTCCAAATAGAGAAAATACTAAAGCCAGTTACACCTTGTACAGCAAAGCAAAGACTAAATACTAATGACAACCAAAGTGAACCACGCACGATTGACTTAGTAGCAGCTCCGCCGCGTTGTTTAGATTCTAATAAACCTAAGCCAGTAAAACTAAAACCGAATAAGTGGAAAGCAATAAGGCTATATGTTGCAGGGTCTAATTTATACCAGCCATTAGTTGTTGGAATACCAACAATACCAAAACTCATACAAATAAAACCTACAATACCACCGATTAACGCCGCTGGTAATAGCATCTGTTGAAAGATTTTAACTTTTGCTCGAAGTACAACACCTAAAAGCATGAATAATGAAGCCCAAGCAAAAGCTACAATCATGGGTAAAAAACTCTGTTCCATAATCTCTCCTAATAATACAATTAACTAAAAAACCTTAGCCAAATAAAACCTAATTACTTAGGTAAATCACCATAAACTACTTTATTACCAACAATTGTCGCTTCAATTTTGATATCTTTAATTTTTACAGGGTCAATTGTAAGTGGGTTTTCTTCAAGTATTACAAAGTCTGCCAACTTACCTGGTTCTAATGTGCCTTTAATAGTATCTTCACAAGCTTGGTATGCTGCATAGCTTGTAACTGCACGTAATGCTTCAAGAACTGGCACGCGTTGGTCTGGGCCAAGCACTTTTCCGCTTGAAGTAATACGGTTTGTGGCTGACCAAACTGATAGTAATGGGTCGATAGGGGTAACCATTGTATCGTTATGGTTTGTAAACACCATACCACGTAACATAGCACTAGCACATGGGCTAATTCTTCTTGCTCTATCTTCACCTAGGAAGATATCGCGGTGACGGTCGCCCCAGTAGTATGTATGCACAACAAAGAAAGCAGGAATAATTCCAAGGCGTTTCATTTTGTCTAACTGGTCTTCACGCACTGTTTGACAGTGAATAATCATGTGACGAGCGTTATCACGTGGGAATGATTTTTGTGCTTCTTCAATTGCATCAATAATATATTGAATAGCCGCATCACCGTTACCGTGGCAAGCAATTTGCCAACCTGCACGATGGTATTCTTTAATTTCAGTTGCAAAAGCGGCATAATCTTTAGTTGGGTAACCGCACCAGAATTTTTCATTTGGCAATTCATCGTATAGCACTTCATGATATGGGTTTGATAAGAAACCTGTATAACCTTGTATACTACCGTCAATAAATGTTTTCATGGCACCTAGGCTAATCATTTTGTCGTCAGTTAACTGTGTACCTGATTGAACTGAATTAAGCTTAGGTACTTCACCCATTAATTGACATGGAAAAATTTGAACTCTGTTCTTTAACACGCCCATTTCATTTGCTTTGTAAAGAAGTTCAAGTGTATTCTTGTCGGTTGCACCGTCTTGAGCAGAAGTTACGCCTTTTGCGGTATACCTTGCACTTGCTTCTCTTATACCTTCAATCATTAATTCAAATGTTGGCTTTGGTTGAATATGTCTAATCATAAACATTGCTGTTTCTTCACAAACACCATTTGGTGTACCGTCAGGATTACGGCGGAATTGCCCACCAACAGGGTCGATAGTATCTTTGTTTACGCCTGCAAGTTCTAGTGCTTTAGAGTTAGCAACACCAACATGCCCCGATACTTGAGATATCATTACTGGGTGATCTGGGCTAACTGCATCTAATTCAGAAGCATAAGGGTGTCTGTTTTCTTTTATTGCTGTATCGTCATAGAACATACCAATAATCCATTCGCCTTTTGGAGTTACTGCAACTTGCTCAGCAATTTTTCTTTGAATGTCGGCAATAGAATTTGTGTCACCAAGTGGAGTTGGAGCTAAATCAACTGCTGTTACATAGCATAAACCCGCCCAAGCAAAATGCCCGTGAGGGTCAACAAAACCAGGCAACATTGTTTTGCCTTTAAGGTCTGTCATTATTGTATTATCACCTTTAAATTCAGCAAGAATTTCTTCTTTATTGCCAACACCTAAAATAGTGTCGCCTTGAACTGCTACTGCTTGTACATATGAAGCTCGGTTATCCATTGTTTGAATCGAGCCGTTAAAGTAAATTTGATCTGCCTTCTGCATGATGTAAAAAATCTCCTTAATATGAGGTTATGTTCATGTTAGAACAAAAATATATAAAAAAAACCTATACTAGTAGTTGTTATACAAGTAACATATTGCAAAAATAATTGCAAACTTTTAAATAAAGAATAAACAATTTTTACTTATAAGTTCCTTATAAAGCGAAAAAACTGCCCTATTATCTAGGGCAGTTTTGTAATACAATATATTGTATACACTTCAATTAGAATTGTTTTTTCCATGTACCTAATCGTAGTAAGCCAATTACTAGTGGAACACCAATAATAAAGGCGGCACAGACTAAGAAGAAAGGAATTGGTGCACCTGGTGCAAAGGGTTGTGTAAAGGTAAATGGTAACATAATTGCAAATGCATATACGTTAAACAAACCAATTTCAACTGCCGCTGGGCTTTTAAAATCTGGGTCGATAATACGAAGTAGTAATAAACCAGAAGCGGCTGTACCTGTACATAAACCAAAAACAGCTAACATACGTTCAAAGCCATATTCTTTTTGGCGACGGCTAAACCACATAACAAGCAATACTGTAACTGCTGTACCAACAGCACATGTTACAATAAATGGAATGAGCATAGTAACAATATCTGATACTGCAATAGCCATAAATACAGCAACAAGCATTAAGTCAACTGAAGTACCTGTTACACGGCGTACTGTATCTTGGTCGATAAGGTGTGAAAAGCCAAGTGTATGTGATAGTTTACGTAGAAGAATACCAAAGAATAAACACCAAATGAAGTTTAAGCCAACACCTAATGGTTTAAGAGCTGCTACAGGAACGAACAGACCCCAACCTACTGCCCATGAGTAAGCTATTAGATAAACAGCCATAAATAAAGCAAGGTGTAATGCAAAACCATCTACGTTAGCAGGGTGAGCTGTAGCATGTGAACTTGTAGGAGTGTTACCTATTTTGTAAAGCCCCTTACGGAACTCATCACTTAGGTTACCGCTGCCATCTTTCGCCCAACCTTTTTTAATACCATAGTAAGTCATACCAACGCCTACAAGGCCAGCTACGAAGAAACCAATAGCTGCAAAACCAATACCCGCAGAAACTGCATACTGAGTTTGATAGCCATTTTCCCAAATAAGACCCATTGATTGAGCCTGACCAGGACCTTGTGTAAATGCAGCTGAAATTAAAGAACCTACTATAGGATCAACATCAAAGCCCATACTAGCGAACAGTTGGAATACACCATAACCAGTAACAGCTTGAACCGCAAAACTGAATAAGAATACTAAACATACCCACAATGAACCTTTTACAACAGCACTAGCAGCATCGCTTTTACCGCCGCCTGGTTCTAACATACCCAAGCCAACAAAGCCAAAAGCAAATAAGTGGAATACTA
>CAYJFV010000146.1:2473-4871 GCA_964369275.1 uncultured Desulfovibrionaceae bacterium | reverse complement strand
AATTTGCTTATACCCAGAAGAAGTGCTTGGTCAAGTTACAGGCGAATGTGTTGCCCCTGAAAAATTCAGAGCATATCCAGCCTTTAGACGCGAAAGTTCAGTAAGCCAAAAATTAGCCTCAGCAACAGCAGGTGCAGTTTTATACCGCCCTCTAGCCTTTGTTAGAATGACAGGTATGTAAATAAAATAAGGGTATAGGAAGAGTTTTTTCTTCCTATACCAAATAAAAAAGGAAATAAAAAATGCAAAACAATGCACTACAAGAAAAAAAGAAAAGAGTTAGAAATTCAAAAAATAATAAAGAGCAAGTATATGTATTTTACAATTCCCCTACAGGAATTAAATTTAGGCTTGCTGAAAATAAAGTTGTAGAAATTCAGGGTGCTTCACTATCAGAATTATACACTCCAACAGGCACACGCATGAGCGTAGGCAAATTTGGTATTACCCCAATAGCCCGTGAAGATTATGAACAAATTGAAAAACTTTATGGAAGCATGAAAATTTTTGAATCGGGGCGAATATTTGCAAGTAATAGCGAAAATTATGGCAAAGATAGAGCAAAAGAACAAGAAAATCAATTAAATGGCAATGAACAAATTGATATTTCAAAAACGCATACTAAGCCAGATACTATAGCCTAATACATAGGGGGCTAAAATGAATATTGCAAGTGAACAAAGTGAAGTTGTAAATGAATTTAATGTAGCTGAATTTAAAGAAATATACCCTCAATTTGAAGCAATTTTAGATGCAAAATTGCAATATATGTATAAATTAGCAAAATTTATCTTTTTGCAAACAACAAATCATCTCAGCTAGCTTGATACGGAAATGAAAGAAAGTTTATTGTGGTTATTAGTGTGTCATTTAGCAAGCTTAGAAGAACGCGGAAATGCTTTAGTAGGTAGTTTATCAAGTGCAAGCGAGGGTAGTGTGTCTTCTTCCTTTGAATTTGCTCAAAAATTAGATGCCGCGTGGTTTAATCAAAGTCAATGCGGGGCAAGTTATAGGCAAATAATACAGCCCTATCCAAAGGCAAAATATTATTCAGGAAAATAGAGAGTAAGGGCTAGAAGAGGTGCAAAGTGGAAATAGTAAAAATAGTGAAAGAGGGTATAAATCTAGTAAATGAATTTGAAAATGTTCTTTATTATTCAGTAGATACAATTGAAAATAATAAAGGCATACTTGAAGTAAAATATGCTCTTGGCAAAGAAATGAAAATACAAATTCAAGCAAATAGCAATACTATAAAAAGTGGCAATACTTTTTTAGAAAGTCACGCACAATGCATAATGTATTTTGAAACAAATAAAAACTTTAAACCACAAACTTTAGCTTCTTCAAAAAATGAATGTGCAGATATTGTACAAAGAAAAGACGGCAGTTATTGGCTTTTAGCTGATATTATTGAAGATTATAGCCATACAAATAATAATAAAACGGGCTTTATGTCTTGCCAAGCCATACAACAAGCAAACAAACCAGATGGTATTTTAAATTAAATTTATATGGGAGAGTTCTATGGAAAATACAAAAAGCAATTTTTCAAACCTGCCCACTTACGAAGAAGGTAATTCAGTTGAAGCAAGTAATATTATAATTGAAGAACCTGAAATTTTAGAAGTTTTTTATCAGTTTATTGCTAAATTTGGGCGTATAAATCCACAAGCAATTTATCAAGCCTATCAGGCAAACAATATAGCAACAGCAAAATTAGCTAAACAAAATAGCTATGCAATATTGCAGGTATTAGAAGCAAAAGCACGCGGTGAAAGTATTCAAAGAATTGAATTTATAGAAGATAATATAAATGCAAATACTTATAATGCTTTAGAACAAGAAGTGCAGTATAGCCTACAAGAAGCTAAGGTAGAATTAGAAATCTTTGCCCCTCTATTGTTTGAATTACAAAGAAGTATACAGCTTCTCATGCAAATGTTTACGCACCCTCGTGGTTTAGAATACTTTTTTGAAAATGGTATTGTGCCATTGTATGCAACTAAAATATATAATGAAATTTCAAGCGAAAAGGAAAAGAAAGCCTATAGCGGAAAAATTATTTTTACCTTTACCTATTATTCAAAAATAACGCTTCCAATTGATACTTTTTCTACCTTGAATTTTATTACAAAAAATACTGATGTTTTATATAGTTAGAAGTAAACCTATAATAATATAGAAAGGAGTTTTTATGCCAATTCCAGCAAGTAGCATTGTAGAAGTAAACCCAAGGCTTATTCAAAGTGGCGGTGAAGAATTAGAATTTAACGGGCTTATACTCTCACAAAATGAAGATATACCTAGTAGGGAAGTAATTTCTTTTGTAAGCCCTGCAAGTGTAGAAAGCTATTTTGGTAGTGATAGCCTTGAAGCACGCCTAGCAAGCATATAT
>CAYJFV010000146.1:1605-2463 GCA_964369275.1 uncultured Desulfovibrionaceae bacterium | reverse complement strand
TACCAATTCTTTTAAAAAGCCTGCTACACTACATTTTGTGGCTCGTTTAGATGAAAATAAGCCTGCTTGGCTTTGTGGAAATAAAGTTTTAGGCGATATTTCAAGTATTAAAGCAATGGAAAATCAAACTCTTAGCTTAGATATAATGCATACAAGCTTAGAAACTCATATTTTAGATTTTTCAAATATTACTACTTGGAGCGATATTTCTTTAATTTTAGAATCAGCAATACATGCCCTAGCGGTTGATGTTAAAAGTAAGGGTGAAGCTTTTGATAGCCCCCTAGTTCTTGCCCTAGAAAATGCACAAGTAGAATACAAAAGCTATAAAAAAGCCTTTAAAATTACAAGTGGTTATGCGGGTAGTAGCTCTGTAATATCTTTTTGTAGTGGTGAATTAGCGAACATTCTTTCATTAGCAAGTGAAAGCGGTGCAATTATTTCTGCTGGTTCTGATAGCATTTCAGAGCATGAAAATATGGAAGAAATTATTAAAATTACGCAAAATTGGGTTAATTTTACAACTACTTGGCTTCCAAGCAAGGAAGAAGTGCTAGCCCTTGCTACTTGGGCAAATTCTAAAGATGTAGCCTATCTATTTTTCTATGCGGATAATGATGTAAGGCTACTACAAAGTAATTCGAAAGATACTATAGCCTATGCAATTAAAGAAGCAGAATTATCTAGCGTAGCAGGGCAGTATAATAGCGTTGAATACTGTGCATTTTTAATGAGTGTTGGGGCTAGTATTGATTATAACCGCAATCAAGGCACAATCACAGCGGCTTTTAAATCTCAATCAGGTTTACCCGCAGTTGTTGAAGATGAATTATCTGCCGCAAGCCTATTATTACAAGG
>CAYJFV010000146.1:0-1595 GCA_964369275.1 uncultured Desulfovibrionaceae bacterium | reverse complement strand
CAAATGGATAGATGTATACTGGAATGCAATTTGGCTAAATAATAGCTTGCAATTAGCACTATTATCGGGCTTAGCCAATTCTTCACGCACACCTTATTCTCAGCAAGGCTATACCTTAGTACGCTCTTGGATGCAAGACCCTATAAATAAAGCCTTACAAAATGGCGTAATTGAAGCAGGAATTTCATTATCAGAGGCTCAAAAAGCACAAATTAATAGAGAAGCAGGCAAAAACATTGCCGAGGAAGTTATTTTAAGTGGCTACTATGTGCAAGTTGATGACCCTGGTGCATCAGCAAGAGCAAACAGAGAAAGCCCAATTGTCAACTTATGGTACAGCTATGGCGGAAGCATTAATAAGCTAGTTGTTGCTTCTAGTGCCTTAGTGTAATGCCTCGCAGAATTTTACTATAAATATATAAAGGAGAAAATATGTCTTTAAATAATATTACAAGTGCAAATGCAAGTGCAATTCTTACAGTAGATACTCTTTATCCTGCGGGTATAGTTTTAGAGCAATTTGCTACTGACCAAGGAATAAATTTTGATGAAGTAAGCTATAGTCAAAGCCGTATGGGTGTTGATGGTAAAATGACTTCTGGCTTTATTCCAAGCATTAAAAGCTTAGTTTTATTGCTTGAAGCTAGTTCGCCCTCGCTTACGGCATTATCGCAGTTAGCACAAATGATGACGCAAAATAGAACTACCTATAATTGCACATTAATAGTAACAATTCCATCATTAAACAAGGTGTTTACCTATTCTAATGGTGTTTTAGAAAGCGGTAAAGTAGTGCCAGATAATAAAAAAGTGCTAGAACCTGTAAGTTTTAGGTTTCAATTTGAATCATTCAAAAGTTCACAATTATAATAAGATATAAGGATAAAATATGCGTAAAGAACTTGAAATTACCTTGCAAGATAGGGGTAAAGATATTGTTTTTGTAATTAAAGAAATGCCCGCTCTTCAATTAGAAAAATGGCTTATGAAAGCTTTATTAGCACTTTGTGGTAGTAGAAATTTTGAAGCTCAAAGCACTAGTAAAGGGCATACAAAAACAACTAAAGAATTGCTAGATTCACTTTTTGAGGGCAGATTTTTAGAGGTATTTTGTAATACGGAATGTAGCGAAATTGAACCCTTACTTGATGAACTTCTTACTTGCGTTCAACGCCGTGTAGATAATGGGCTTATGCAGGTAAATAGTAATACAATTGAAAGCTATATTGAAGATGTACGAACCTTGTTTAATCTTCGTATGGAGGTGCTAAAACTGAATTTAGATTTTTTGCTAGAGCTGAACCAAGAAGCACAAAACAGCGAAGAACAAAAGGGCAAGAAAATTCCTTTTCCTTCGCACAAGGCGAAGTTTCAAGCTCAAGCCACTTCACAGGAAGAAGCCAAAACAAAGGCTCATACTATCAATATGAAATTCCCCTCACAGGATATGTAATTTCTTGCGGTTTTGCTAGTTTGCATGAGCTTGAAACAATCTATTCTTATGAAGATATGCTCTTTTTAGCTGATATTGGTTATATTAATTCAATAAATAGAATGAACTTACTTACAAAAGCGCAATAAAGTAAAAGGCAGAA
>CAYJFV010000145.1:0-4924 GCA_964369275.1 uncultured Desulfovibrionaceae bacterium | reverse complement strand
AAGTACCTTATGAAGTAATTATTATTGATAATGGGGCAAATGCTCTTATTGACGATGAAACACGTATAGAAGCTCCAATACTTGGTAAGAAATTATTTGGCGATAATTTTGTGTATCTGCCACAGGAAAAGAATTTAAATTTTGCAGGCGGGTCAAACTTAGGAGCAAAAGTTGCTAAAGCTCCTCTGCTCTTCTTTTTGAATAATGATACTGTTGTAGATGAAAATTTTTTAGAGCCATTACTTGAAGCAATTCAAGCAAATGAAAAAACTATAGTTGCACCTGTTTTACAATACCCAGATAAAACTATACAGCATATAGGTGTGTTATTTACACCAAATTTAACTGTTGGGCATTTATACGAAAACTTTCCTGTAAATCATAGGGTTGTAAAAAGAAAACGCACTTTGCAATGTATAACTGCCGCCGCCTTTCTTATAAAAAAGACTGATTTCTTTGAAGTTGGTGCTTTTAATGAAGATTTTAGAAATGGCTTTGAAGATATAGA
The DNA here is from genome assembly GCA_964369275.1 of uncultured Desulfovibrionaceae bacterium. GTDB lineage: Bacteria > Desulfobacterota > Desulfovibrionia > Desulfovibrionales > Desulfovibrionaceae > CAYJAZ01. Next base: position 4,416 of record CAYJFV010000145.1, on the reverse strand, counting down.
CTTATGCGGAAGGCTAAAAAAGAAGGGCTATGAATTTTTTGTTCACCCAAATTCCTTAGTAACACATCATTGTTCGCAAAGTATAGGTAGGCACGATAATGAAAAGCATAACTATAACCTATTACAAACATTAGATTCTAGTAAACAATTTATTGCCGATTGGCATACGCATTTAATAAATGATGGCTATGAACTTAGGTATGCACCTAATAAAAGATATATACCTGAATTGAATGAAAAAATGAATTTAAACCTTAGGCCTTTACTTCAAGAAAATAATATTGAAAAAATTATAAAACAATATGAAAAAGAACCATATTGGAAAGAAGGTTTATTCTTTTTATTGAACAATAATGAACTTACTATTGATAAAAAATATAATTTAGCTATGTATTCGCACTATGTGCCAACCTCAAAAACAATTTTATATTTTTTATTCTCTAATTCAAGTGATGCCGTGGTTAAACAATATTTTGCAAAACAAATTGTTGAATATATAGAATTTGCTAAAATGGATAGAGAAAATTCTTTAAAGCGTGCTTATGATAGGCTTAGAAATTTATCTAACCAGCTTGTAAAAGATAGCATTGATAATATTGATAATTCCAAAAAATATATAGAAGAATTAGAAGCTTTTGAAAGAAAAGTTATGCCTTATCTTCAACTTTACTTATAAAATACTATTTATAAAAATTATATTAAGCTAAAAAAAGGAAGTATTTCTACTTCCTTTTTTTATTTGTTATGAATTATTAAACTATATAGCTAGAATATTATATCCGCAGTCTACATACATAATTTCGCCTGTAATACCGTGTGATAATTCAGAAGCTAAGAAGGCAGCTGTTCCACCAACATCTTCAATAGTAACATTTCTACGAAGTGGTGCAGATTCTTCAATACGATTTAATATTGTTCTAAAATCTGAAATACCTGAAGCAGCTAAAGTTTTAATTGGGCCAGCAGAAATAGCATTTATTCTATGCCCTTTTTGTCCAAGTTCAACTGCTAAGTAACGTACTGAAGCTTCTAATGCAGCTTTAGCAACACCCATTACATTGTAGTTTGTTATGTATTTTTGTGAACCATGGTAGGTTAAAGTCATAATTGAAGCATTAGGGTTTAGCATATCTTCAAAAGCTTTACATAAAGCAACTAATGAATAAGCTGAAATGTCTAATGCAAGTGCAAAGCCTTCGCGTGAAGTGTCTATATAGCGGTTATGTAAGTCGTTTTTATCGGCATAGCCAATAGCATGCACAATAATATCTACACTATCCCAATTTTTCTTAACATCTGTAACAGCTTGTGCAATTTGTTCATCACTTGCTACATCGCATTGAAAAGTAAATTTAGCATTTAATTCTTCTGCTATTGGAAGAACACGTTTTTCAATTGCAGCATTTGGAAAAGATAATGCAATTTCAGCACCTTGTTCAAGAAATTCTTTTGCTATACCGTATGCAATACTTTTTTGGTTAGCTACACCAAAAATAAGAGCTTTTTTTCCTTTTAGAATCATTCTAATATCCTTATTTAGTGAGTTTTATATATACATCGCGATATTTTTCAGCAGTTGTTTTGGCTACAACTTCAGGTAGCCTTGGTGCAGGTGCTGTTTTATCCCAGTCTTGAGTTTCCAACCAATCGCGTAGATATTGCTTGTCAAAACTTGGTTGCCCTTTACCAATTTCATATAAATCTTTTGGCCAAAAACGTGAAGAATCTGGGGTAAGAGCTTCATCAATAAGAATAAGCTCATCGCCAATTAAACCAAATTCAAATTTAGTATCAGCAATAATAATGCCTTTAGTATCTGCATAGTCACGCCCAGCTTTATACATAGCCATAGAAACTTCAGCAACTTTAGTTGCAAGTTCTTTACCTAATAAAGCTTCAGCTTGTTCTACAGTAATATTTTCATCATGCTCACCAACTTCAGCTTTGGTTGATGGTGTAAATAATGGCTGTTCTAATTTAGCACTTTCAAGTAAGTTTTCAGGTAATTTATACCCGCAAACCATACCGCTATTTTTATAATCTTTCCATCCAGAACCTGTTATATAACCACGAATAATACATTCAACAGGAAGTGGTTTCGCTTTTTTAACTAAAACTGAACGCCCTTCTAGCTCTTCTTTATATTTATGTAAGTTTTCAGGGTATTGTGCTAAATCAGCGGTAATTACATGGTTAGGAATAATGTCTTTAAACATATCAAACCAAAACAAAGTAATTTGGTTTAAAATTTGGCCTTTGCCTTCAATTGGATCATCTAATATAATATCAAAAGCAGACATTCTATCTGTAGTAATAATAAGAAGTGTTTCACTATCTATTTCGTAAATGTCACGTACTTTACCTCTTGAAATAAGAGGATATTCTTGAATATTTGTTGAAATTACAGCCATAGTATTTCCTTTGAAAAAGTTTTGTAAATTCATTTTATCTAAATTTAGTATCATTTTTTTTTAGCACTCGCAAGCATTTTTAATTGAGTCAAAAGAAAAAATATAAAAACTCATTATTCTATAAATAGCCAATATTTCATATTTTTTTATAGTAAAAAAATGCTTGTAAAAAGTCTATGTTAAAGTTATTAAATCAAGATTAGATTTTTTCTTATGGAAATTTTATTGGAGAAATAATATGAATATTGCAATTACAGGCGGATGTGGCTTTATTGCTTCTAATTTTATTCGCCTTGTGCTTGATACATGTGAAGGTTATTCTATTACAAATATTGATAAATTAACTTATGCTGGTAACTTGGAAAATATTGCTGATTATGCAAAAAAATATTCTGATAGATACACATTCAAAAAAATAGATATAGTTGATAAAACAGCTATTGAAGAATTATTTGCAAATAATAAGTTTGATGCTGTTGTACACTTTGCAGCTGAAAGCCATGTTGATAGATCAATTGCTGATTCCACACCATTTATTACCACTAATATTATGGGTACACAAATTTTATTAGATGCAGCACGTAAATATAATATTCCAAAATTTGTACATGTTTCTACAGATGAAGTTTACGGCTCACTTGGTGATACTGGCTTATTTACTGAAGAAACACCACTTGCACCAAATAGCCCATATTCAGCTTCTAAAGCTTCATCTGATTTATTGGTAAGAGCAGCAAACGAAACTTTTGGTCAATATACCGTAATTACACGTTGTTCAAATAATTACGGCCCTTTCCAATTTCCTGAAAAATTAATACCATTAATGATTCAAAAAGCAAAAAATAATGAGCCATTACCAATTTATGGTAAGGGAAACAATGTACGTGATTGGATACATGTTGAAGATCACTGCAAAGGCGTTTTATTAGCTCTTCAAAAAGGTAAAAGCGGCGGAATTTATAACTTTGGCGGTAATGCAGAAAAGCAAAACCTAGAAGTTGTGAAAGCTATTTTAAATTTATTAGGTAAATCGGAAGAACTTATCACTTATGTAAAAGATCGCCCTGGGCATGACTTACGCTATGCAATGGACTATTCTTTAGCAACAAAAGAATTAGGTTTCAATCCAGAATATACCTTCGAACAAGGTATTGAATTAACAGTAAAATGGTATTTAGAAAATACTAAATGGGTTGAAAACGTTATTTCAGGCGAATACAAAGATTTTGAAAAGCTTTGGTATGGAGAAAGAATATGAGTAATACAACAAAAGCTTTAGTCCTTGGTGGCGAAACTGGCTTACTAGGCAAAACTTTAGTAAATAGGCTCAATAATGCTAAAGATGAATATGAAGTTTTTTGTCTTGGAAGAAAAGACGGCGACATTTTTAATAACTCGTTTTTAAATGAACAAATTGATAAAATCCAGCCAGATGTTATCTATAATGCCATTGCCTACACTCAAGTAGATAAAGCGGAACAAGAAAAAGAATTAGCTTATAAAATTAACCGAGATTTTCCAAAAATGCTTGGGCAGATTATTCAAAAATCGTCAACAAGATTAGTACATTTTAGTACAGATTTTGTTTTTGATGGCAATTCTGAAATACCTTATACTGAAGAAGATACACCTAATCCGCTTTCAGTTTATGGTTCTTCAAAATTAGCTGGTGAATATGCTATTCAAGAGCTAGATTTGAATAAGCCTTTAATTATTAGAACTTCATGGTTATTTGGCCCTGGTAAAGAAAACTTTATTACGAAAATTCTTGATAAAGCCCGTGCAGGTGAGCAACTTCGCATTGTGCATGATCAAGTAGGTTCACCAACCTATACTATTGGCTTAGCCTGCAATTCGCTTGCATTATACAAAGCTAATGCTAGTGGTATATATAATGTTACTAATACTGGTTTTGCCTCTTGGCTTGAATTTGCAGATGAAGCATTACAAATTGCAGATATTTTAGCTCCTATACAGCCAATTAACACCTCTGATTTGAATTTAC
>CAYJFV010000144.1:0-5015 GCA_964369275.1 uncultured Desulfovibrionaceae bacterium | reverse complement strand
GTGGGTTCTTAGGGACTTGACCGTCCCTAAGCCCTCGGAGAGAAAAAAAGAAAAATTGGCATGATACTGTAAACTTAATGAGGTATCAAAAGAGTAGTTTTACTGTTCTTTTTTTTGACATTCTATATAAACTATACTAATATTATAAATAATTAGTATTTTTTAGGAGGTATATATGGAAGGTTCAAGAGCTCAATCTTTTGATATTAACAATGAATTATTACGAAAAGCACAAGCTACTGGCATAGTAGAAAGTTCTGGTAAAGTTAGTTTAGATTATTATGGCCATTCATCTTTTAAAGTTACTACTCCTAATGGAATAAGTGTTTTAATTGATCCTTGGCGAAATGACAGCGCTTGGGGCTTATGGTTCCCACGCGATTTTCCTGAAATTACGGTAGATATTGCAATAGCCACGCATGCCCATTTCGACCATGATGCATTACACATGCCTAAAGCAAGAATTGTAATGGAGCGTCTAATTGGTGAGTATACGCTATCTGATTTAAAAATTATTGGGCTTGGTGATAAGCATTTAAGTAATTGCGTTGGAAAAACAAGATGGACGGAAGTTCAGCTAGATTTTGGTGAAAGCTTTCTGCCACCGAATAATAATTTACATATGGATAACTGCATTTATGTAATTCAAAGTGCAGGTGTTACCATTGTGCATTGGGGTGATAACCGCCCTCAACCTGATGAATGGGTTGATAATTACTTGAAAAACTTGAATATAGATATTCTTATACTTCCAATAGATGAAAGCGAGCATATCCTTACCTATAAACAAGCTAAAGAAATAATGCTTAGATATTCACCAGCTTTAACGGTGCCAATGCATTATTTAATTCGTGGAACAAATACAACTTTAAGCACATTACAGCCAGCTGATGAATTTATTTCAAATGTTGAAAATGTTATGAATATAAATTCAGCTCGTTTAGAAATTAATGCAAACGAGCATGATAAGAAAGGTGAAGTGGTTGCCTTTTTTGGCGATAATGTATTTACTGAATAGATAAAGGTAGATTAGCTTTATTTAAATTTCTTTTTTCCTAGGAAGAAAGCAAAATATTAATGTAGGGACAGGGCTTGCCCCTGTCCGAAAAAAAATAATTATACAATTTATACCTTACTTAGATATTGTTTACTTTTTCATAGCGGACAGGGGCAAGCCCTGTCCCTACAATTAATTAATCTTAAATTTTAAAAAATAGCATTTAAAAACTTCGAATAAGCATATTTGTAGCAACAAACATTAAAAATACAGCAAAAAATCTTTTTAGAGTTGCAATTGGCAGTTTATGTGATAATTTTGCACCAAGTGGAGCAGTAAAATAACTTGCAACAGCAACACAAGCAAAGGCAACAATATTTACATAACCAATAGTACCAGCTGGTAAACCTTCAACTTGTAAGCCACCTAGAATATAACCAAAAGTGCCTGCAATTGCTATAGGTAGGCCAATAGCAGCAGAAGTGCCTACTGCGGTATGCATTGGTACGTTACAATATGTCATAAATGGAACAGATAAACTGCCCCCACCAATACCTACAAGGCTAGAAATAATACCAATTCCACTGCCAACGCCAGTTATACCCACCATGCTTGGTAAGTGCCTAGTTGGCTTTGGTTTTGCATTTAATAACATTTGAATTGACATTAGGTATAGAAATATTACAAAGAAAATTGTAAGAAATTGCCCTGAAAGATATGAAGCCACAAAACTTCCACCAAAAGTACCAATTAAAATGCCAGGGGTTATGCTTTTTACAATATCTAAGCGAACAGCATTATGCCTGTAATGTGCCCTAGAACTAGAAATAGCTGTAATAACAATTGTTGCCATTGAAGTTGCTAGTGCCATGTGCTGAATATAAAGTGGATTTTCGCCAGTATAAGTAAAAATAGCAACCAAAATAGGAACAATAACACTGCCCCCACCAATGCCTAGTAAAGCAGCAATAATACCACTTATAATACCAAGTAACACATATAAAAGCAAAGCAAGCATAATATCCTCATAAAAAAATATATAATAAAATTTGTATGCAAAAAAAGATAATAGAAGCCTTAGGGCATGTCAAGAAAAGCTATAAAAAAAGGACAATTTCATTGTCCTATAATCATTTGCTTGTTGCGAGAAAAGTTATTTTTTAAACTCTAACTCGCTAAGTGGAAGAGGTTTAGAGAATAAATAGCCCTGAGATTTGTCAACATCGCAAGATAATACAACTTTTTGAATGGCATCAGTTTCAATAAATTCTGCAACAATTTTTGCATTAATAAGTTTTGCCATATAACAAATTGAATCAAGAATAATTTTATTTTCTGGGTTGTTTATTAAATTTTTAATAATACTTCCGTCTACTTTAATATAGTCAGGCTTTAATGAAATAATAGCTGAATAAGTTGCAAAGCCAGAACCAAAGTCATCAAGAGCAATTTTACAGCCAGCTTTTTTTACATCAGTTAAAAAGTCAACAAGCACATCATCAGAGCTATAGTTTTCAGTTTCAACAAATTCAACTGTAAGCTGTGCGGGGTTAGGGTGTTTTCTAATTCTATCTAAGAACCATGCTTTAAAATCAGCGGATAAAACATCATATAAAGAAATATTTAAACCTAGTTCATAAGGAAGATCTTCAAATTCAGTCATTGCCTGATCAAGCATCATCTTACTTATGTGGTGATAAATTTTAAAAGTTTTTGCCCCACCTAAAAAAACAGCAGGTGTTTGCATTTTATTGTCTTTATCAAAAATACGCATTAAAGCTTCGTATTTAACAATTTTTCCTGTTTTATTATCAACTATGCCTTGATAAAAAGGAACAATTCTATCATTTTTAATTGCGAAATTTAATAAATCAAACACTTCTACGTTATTTAGAAATTCATTAAACATAATTTCTTTTTCGTTAGAAGATATAATAAAGTTTTCTTGTGTTTTTCTGTAGAAATATAAGGTACTTTTTGCTCTGCCAATCATGTCTTCTTCGCCAAACACAACAACAAAACGTGAAATACCAGCTAGCTCAGTTGCTTGCGAGGTAGCTAATTCATACTGTTGATACATGCCATATATGAATTTTTTAAAGTCTTCATCAGGCATTAATGGGGTTGCGGCAATAATGAAGTTTTTGTATGTAAATGCATATACAAAAACAACTTCAGCTAAGCCAAGAGCTTTAACAGCATTTTGAATGTCTTGGAGTACATCAGCTACACCATGCGAATATTTTTCTTCACCAAAACTTGCAATCATTAAATCGGCGTTAACGATTTCAGACATACACATTTTATTAAATTGTTTATCTTGTAAATCATGAAGAAACTTTTCGTAACTTGCTACATTATATCTGTGATCTATCGTGTTATCAAACGCTGCACGTGTTGTATCTGTAGACATGCAAACTTTCCTTACTCTAAAACTGTTATTTATACTTCCACTTAGATATAATACTAATTTTTTATAATAGCAAGCATATTTTGTATATCAAATTGTAAAAAAAAACAGAATAAAAACATATAATATAAAAAAAATAAAACCTCAAATGTTACATAAGGGGTTTTATTTTTTTAAGTATGTGATTATATTAGATGATATCAAAATTTAATATTTCTAAAATTGTATCAATCGCGATACATTCTGTACCACATTCATTTTCTCTTCTTGCAATTATACCACGAAGCATTGCTAATTCGCGTAATTTCATTTTAATATTTATAATAAGCATTGTTCTTTCGTTACCAATGCCATCATAGTTAAGTGGTTGTTCTGATAAATCCCAAGGAAGACATTCTTCTTTTTGTGCAGTATCTAGGCTAAAAAGTGGTTTGTTTAATACGCTAGATAATTTAGCAAAGTCATGGCTTGAAAAAGAATTCATTAATTGCAATGCCATATCGCTTGATAATGCACCATCTTCTGTACATTCAGGAAGATATTCATCTAATTTCTTTTTAGTTTCTTCATCTAAAACGCCATCAAGTGTAGCAAGAACAAAAGGGTTATCTTCACCAATACGTTCATTGAAAGATATTGCAATTTCAATAACTGTCCATGGAAAATGACCATGCAAACTTACAAGCACTTCATGCACAAGTTTTGTTATTATAGCTTTTTCTTTTTTTAAATCGGTTAAATCTTGTGTAGACATAATAGCTCCTTTCAAAGTGTTCACTAAAGAATGATATATAGGCAGAATAGCAATATGTATAATAATTGTAAAGCTTTAAAATTCATTTGCTATGCTACTTATATTATATTTACCTAAAACATTATTTGAGCAAGCGGAATGCCTACTACAAGGGTTACTAAAGACATTGCAATTGTAAAGAATACTGCATAGAATACTACAGATTTTCCAGGTAACCATTCTTTATTACCGTATAATAAAGCACCAGGAACACCCGCAGCAGGAGTTAATACAGCAGACATAAGCACAAAGAAGAATAAGCATACAATTGGTAATACATTAAAGCCGTAATTAAGTGCTACAGTAGCAATAATCGGGGCAACAATAATACCTGTTACAATAGAATTCATAAGGTTTGTTGCAATAAGTGCAAATAACATCATTGCTAAAATAAACGGAATGTAACTTAGACCTTGTAGTAAGTTTGAAATAACTAATTCAAGGAAAATTGGAATATTAGTTGCTGGGTTAGTTAAAACGCCACCAAAATAAAAGGCTGAAGCTAACAAGAAGAACATTCCCCAAGGGTATGTTGCCACTATTTCAGGTAATTTTACTAACGGTTCATTGTCGCGTTTAATTGTGATAAGGGCTAAAAATAAGAATATTGTACCTGCAAATGTTTTAGATTTACAATAAGCAATAAATGGTATTGAAGCAGGCAGAATACTAGGTATAACCATCCAGCACACAAAAACTACAAATAAAACAATTATTGTTTTTTGTTTCCAATTCATAGGTGGAAGTGGATTTTGTTTAAACTTTTCGGTATCAAAGTTTCATATTGCTTCAACATCTAGTCTAAATATAAAACG
>CAYJFV010000143.1:0-5079 GCA_964369275.1 uncultured Desulfovibrionaceae bacterium | reverse complement strand
TGCGTAAGCGTACTTAAGTACGTGCGTAAAGGAATTTATAAAAAACGTTCGCGTAAAGTGTGAAGAGCTGTTTTTGCATACAACAATTCAAAAAATCAAATACGCATAGAACAAGCAGAGCTGTTCATGCAGTAAATAAAAAAATAAAGGAAGTGACTTTATAATATTACCTAATTCTCACGTCGCTACGCTCCTCACGAAGTATCCAAAACCTCTATAAAAAAGAAAAAGGGCAGAAAGTTTCTGCCCTCTTGTTTATCTACATATAGAAAATACTATCTGCTAAAATACGTAACGAATACCAAGGGTAATTTCGCTCATGCTTGGGCTTGCTTTTGAGAATCTATTGTTGTTACCATAAGTAACATCTACTTTAGATACATAGGTAAATCTATAGCCCAAATCAACATTAAAGCCAAATTGTGTTTGCCAACTTGCACCAACACCAACAGCTAAAGCAAGGTTATTATCTACATCTTCATAAATTATATTTTCAACTTTTAATTCACTTGTTACACGTGCTAAACCTGCACCAAAACTTACATAAGGTGTAAATACTGAAGAATTGTAAAAGTCATAATAAGCATGAGCCATAAATGTACTTACGCCAATTCCTTGATCATATTCATATTTATCACCAGAACCAGTACCAGTTGAAAACGAAGCTACCTCTGTTGTTTGAGTGCGAAATATAACTTCACCCTCTACACGCACTGGTAAATATGTTTGTGAATACTGAAAATCGTAACCACCTGCAATACCAATAGAAGCACCAAGCGATAAACCTGAACCATTACCAAAGGTTGATGGTTCGCCTTGGCTATTTGTTTCACCAAAACTAGAATCGCCTTTGCCCATGAAAATCATAGCTGTTCTAGGGGCAACATAGAAACCAGAAGTGCCAGCAAATGCAGTTGCTGAACATGCAAACACACATAAAGAAATGAATAAAGCAATTATGTTCTTTTTCATAATAATTTCCTAATTAAATTTTATTATATCGTACTGATAATAAGAAAAATTCTTTGTAAAAATTAGAATTAAAATCTCTCTTCAGTTTGATAGCCGCGAACTTGGATAAAGAGTCGAGCTTCGTCATCTTCAAGTAATTCAGATACTACACCAACTAGTTCAATATTTTCGCTTACAAGGTCAATAAGGTCAACCCCTGCTCCTTTAGGTAAAACACAATATTCTTTATTTGTATCATGCTCTACAAGCGATACACGCTGTGAGTGGAAAGTACATGGTTCAACTGTGCCATGAATTGTCTGTAAACCTAAATTCCTAGAAATATCTGTTGAATTAACTGTCATACCCAATAATCCTTATTCTAAACTCATCCTCTACTTTTTCCAAAAAGTAGGTGTTTTGTCAAAAAAACTTTGACAGTTTATTCTTTGGCTAAAATGCCCTTAATGTCAAGCTTTTTTCCAAAAAAATATAAATATTATTACTTGCAATTCATGCATATAAGCGGTAAAATGTAAAAAAACTAAGAATAAATGATAATTATGGATACATATAAAACACCAACTTCTAAAAAATCAATAGGACTTTTCGACTCTGGCGTGGGCGGACTTACCGTTTTAAAAAGCTTGCTTGAGCTTATGCCACACGAAAATTATATATATCTTGGCGATACTGCACGTCTACCCTATGGTACAAAGAGTAATGAAACAATTATTAAGTATTCACTTCAAGCTTCAAATATATTAATTTCACGCGATATAAAATTACTTGTTATTGCGTGTAATACGGCAAGCTCAGTGGCATTAAGTGCTTTAAGGGCGGCGTATCCGCATATTCCTATTATTGGTGTAATTGAACCTGGTGCTCAGGCAGCTTGTAATGCAACAAAAAATGAACATATTGCAGTAGCCGCAACAACCGCAACAACTCGCGGCAAAGCCTATGTACGAGCGATTAAAGCCATCATTCCAAATGCTAGAGTTGAATCTATAGCTTGCCCCTTATTTGTTTCACTAGCAGAAGATGGCTTGACAGATGGCTACATAGTTGAAGGCATAGCACAAAGATATCTACAGCAAATATTTAATGAAGATGTAGTTGAAATGCCTGATACTTTAGTGCTTGGTTGCACGCATTACCCACTTTTAGCAAATGCAATTCAAAATGTAGTAGGCGATGAAATAAAGCTTGTTAATTCAGCAGATACTACTGCTTTAGCGGTAAAAACTACCTTAGAAAATTTAGACATTGTAAATAACGAATTAGAATCTAAAGCACTTTTTCTTACAACTGATGATACTGAACAATTTATATCAATTGGGCAAGGCTTCTTAGGTGAGTATATTTTTTCAGATAATGTTGAACTTGTAGATTTAATGTAAAAAATTATTTTTCACCTCAAATTATAAAAAAATTATAACTATATTTCCTATTTTTATGCGTAAATTATCATTTACGCTTTTTTTTGTGCTTGCTAATAAAATATTAATTCTGTTCTTAATTTTTAATATATTTTATTGGGGAAAGGTATGAAAATAAAATTTAGTTTCTTATGTTTATTGCTTTTTGTTTTTATGTTTTCGCTTATAGGTTGTGAGAAAAAGCCTACTGCTACAAAAGAAACACCACCTACTAAGGTTGATACTATAATAATAAAACAAGAAAACTTAGACCTTACAGGTAAATACATGGGGCAAACCATAGGTTTTTCCTCGGTAGAAGTTAAAGCTCAAATTTCAGGTATTCTACTGAAAAGACACTATAAAAGAGGCGACTATGTAGAAAAAGGTGAACTTCTTTTTGAAATAGATAAAGCCCAAGCAGAAGCTGCTTTCAATCAGGCAAATGCTATGTATTCTCAAGCTTTAAGTGCGTTAAATAATGCAGAAAAAGAGTGGGAAAGGGTAAGTAGCCTATACAAGCAAAATGCAGTTTCTGCAAAAACAAGAGATGATTCATTAAATGCTTTTAATTCTGCTAAAGCCAATGTAGCCGCTACAAAAGCTAGCATGAATAATGCTCAAATTCAATTAAATTATACAAATGTTGTTGCTCCAATTTCAGGTTATACAAGTCTTGAAGCACCAAATAATGGTAGCCTTATTAATGCAGGAAGTCGCCTAACTTTAATAAATAAAACTGACCCAATGTATGTTACTTTTTCCCTACCAGGTTCAGAAGTATTTAGAACTATGCGTTATGTACGTGAAGGCAAAGCACAAACCTTAGGCGAAGGTTCTAAAGCAACTATAACTTTAATGAGTAATCAGCCTTATAGCCATGATGGGAAAATTAGTTTTATTGATACTCAAATAGACCCTGTAACAAATTCACTTAAAGCAAGAGCGGAATTTCCTAACCCTAATGGTGAACTTATACCAAATATGTATGTTGAAGTTGAACTTTATGGCACCATGCTAAAAGATGTTATAGTAATTCCGCAATCTGCTGTTTTGCATACGGCTAATGGCTCAATGGTTTATAAAGTTGATAAAGATAATAAAGTGAGTTTAACCCCAGTAAAACTTGGCGATACTTTTGCGAATTTGTTTGTTATTGACAGTGGTTTAGCCCAAAACGACCAAGTAGTAATAAAAGGTATTACAAAAATTACCCCTAATAGTGTTGTAAAACCAACAGTGGTGAAACTTGAAAGCCACGTAATTATTGAATAGGGGGGTAATATGTCAAATAAAACCAACATAAATGATGATCTTAGTCCCAAAAGTGAACAATTTAATGATACTTTTTTTATAAAACGCCCTGTTTTAGCAACTGTAATTTCTCTATTAATTGTTTTAGTGGGTTTAGTTTCAATACGTAACCTACCAGTAGCACAATACCCTGACCTTATACCCCCAACAGTTGCAATAACCGCACAATACCCTGGTGCAAGCCCTGAAACCTTAGCAAATACAGTCGCAAGACCACTAGAACAGCAGATTAATGGTGTAGATGACATGATATATATGACAACTACCGCCTCTGCCTCTGGCATATTAAACATTACAGTTACTTTTGAACTTGGTACCGACCCAGATATTGCTACAATTAACGTAAATAACCGCGTACAAGCCGCTCTTGTATCATTACCAGAAGAAGTGCGTAGATATGGTGTTGTTGTTCAAAAAAGTTCGCCTGCTATTTTGCAAATGATTATGATAAGCTCGCCAGAGGGTATATACGATGCAATTTATTTGAATAACTATGCCCTTACATCTATTGTAGATAATCTAAAAAGAATTAAAGGTGTAGGCGATGCAAGCATTATTGGTGCTAAAGAATATTCAATGCGAATTTGGCTAAAACCCGAGCAATTGCAATATTATAAATTAACTCCTACCGATATTGCCGCCGCTATACAAGATCAAAATGCCCAATATGCCGCAGGTAAAATTGGGGCAATGCCTGCACCTAACAGCGTTGAATTAACATGGCAAGTAAACGCCCAAGGTAGACTTGTAACCGCAGAACAATTTGAAAATATAATTTTACGAACTAATGAAGATGGCGGAACTTTACTCTTGTCAGATGTAGCAGATATCGAACTTGGTTCAGCTAACTATGATGTAGATAGCACACTAAATCAATATGAGGCTGCCCCTATTATGATTTCGCTTGCTTCTGGGGCAAATGCCCTTGAAACAGCTAAGTTAGTTGAAGAAGAAATGGCAAGGCTTGCACAAAATTTCCCTTATGGCATTGAATATAGTATTCCTTACGATACTACTATTTTTGTGCGTATTTCTATTGAGGAAGTGATAAAAACTTTATTTGAAGCAATGCTTCTAGTTTTCTTAGTTGTATATCTTTTCTTACAAAATTGGCGTGCTACTCTTATACCATGTATAGCTGTGCCTATTTCAATTATTGGCACTTTTGCTGGTATGTATGTACTTGGTTTTACAATTAATACACTTACTTTATTCGGTTTAGTGCTTGCTATTGGTATTGTTGTTGATGATGCTATTATTGTACTTGAAAATGTTGAGCGTATTCTTGCTTCGGATAAAAGCCTTACGGTACGTCAAGCCACCTCAAAAACAATGCGTGAAGTTACAGGCCCAATTATTGCTGTTGTATTAGTGCTTTGTTCCGTTTTTATTC
>CAYJFV010000142.1:0-5107 GCA_964369275.1 uncultured Desulfovibrionaceae bacterium | reverse complement strand
ATGGCTTTGTTTAGTGCTGTATCAACAAAATTGATAATCGCATTAACCATGTCTGTGTAAACCTGAGCTACCTTAATATTGTATTCTTTCATGTGTTTCTCCTTCTGAGAAAAGTTAAAGTGTTACTGGAACATTTATTATATCATAAATTTTTCAATGCGGCAGAATAATTAAATTTTTTGTGAAATTAAATTTAGATAAAAATAAATAAAATGTTTTGCTCCCTCGTTTTAATGATATAATTATTGCAAAGAAATGAAGGAGGTCTTAATGACAAATATTGGATTTATCGCAAACAAAAATAAGAATGGGGGAAGCTCCCAACAGGTAGAGGATAAAGATTGCTTTTTGCGATTTGATTCAGGAGCAACGATTAGCTTTGATGATGCATTTCATCATACTATTATATTAGGTACTACGGGCTCGGGAAAAACGTCTAATGTTGTGCTTCCAATACTTTCAAGTGTCTTTAAAAAAGGCATGTGCGGTCTTATTATCGATATCAAGGGGAATTTACGTGAAAAAATAACCCCTATTGCATGTGCTAGTGGGCGCGAAAAAGATTTGGTAGAGCTTGGATTATCGCCTACGACTACACCATTAAATTTCATTGCAAATATGAATCAATCCCAACTATTCGATTTCTTAAAGGCGTTATGCTCAACAAGTTTCGAGGGCAAAACGCACAGTTTTGACTTCCATATACGCGGGGTGAAACAAGCCACAGAATGTGTTGAGTTACTAAAGTTTTTAGCTGAAGTTACTCCTAACTATAGCCCAAATTTAGATTTCTTGGGTCAGATGCTTAATAACTATAGCCTTGCATCTAAGTTATTTGATGAATTTATTTCTTCTGTATTCAAAGATACTAATAAAGAGCATGTCGAATTTAAAGAAAGAATAATGTCGAGTGACTTCCATATATTGCAATATAGCCAAAAAAGTAAAAATGATTTTAGAAATAATTATTCTGATCAATTAAACTACGCTATTGGGGCTATACGCACAGCGTTGTATGAATTTATGACAGTACCAGGACTCATCGAGAATTTTGCACGCGCGGGGGCATCGGGTATCGACATGAAAGATATGATTTTGCAAAACAAAATTGTAGTTCTTAGGTTCGACCCTGATAGTGGTAGTGTAGGCGCGGGGCTTGCGAGAAGTCTAATCGAGAAGTATTACGAAAGTATTTTCTCTTTAGGTGAACAAGAAGCGACAAAGCACCCTTCATTTATATGTTTGGACGAGTTCCAAGAGGTGGTAAATTTGTCAGAATCTCGTTTTTCAGATAAGCGCTTTATCGGAATTGCTAGAGAATACAAAGCTTGCTTTATTGCCTCAACCCAATCCGTTGCTGCACTTGTTAAAAACGATTTAAGCTACAGTGATGTAAGTGCGTTTATATCAAACTGTAATAACAGAATTATTTTTTATTCAGATGATGTCTACACCCAAAAACTCATAACAAATCTAGATAGGTATGAATCTCTTATTGATTTAAAGCCCGGGCAAGCTTTTGTTACCCGTTATGAATTTGTAACACGCGAGCACAAGCACAGTGTCGAAACTTTGCAAAATAGCTATGAAGCTACTAACTCAATAATAAAAAATAATACAAAGAAAGTTGCAACTAATAAGAAAACATATACACGTGTTGAATTATCTGATTTATTGCCAAAAAAGAAAGAGGTTGAAGAAAGCAAAGAAGAAATAAGAGCAAGCCATAAACAAACTGTTACTTCGCTGTTTAGAAGTAGGCGACATGAAGAAGAGGAAGAGGTCGAAGCTAAAAAAGAAGAAATTGTAAGAACGGAATTTGAAAAGCGCATTATTGCTGACTTTCCCGAATGTCTTGATTTAAAAGATGATTTTCAGTTCGGTGTTCCAATAGGTTGGGAGGATTCAGTATACAATGTATTTAAGGCCTTTAAGACGTTAGACTTAGACATCTCGATTTATTTGCTTGGAATTATTAATGGCAAAGCTTATGTGAGTGCGCACTATGATAAACGCAGCAAAAATACACCAGAAATTTTATTTAATGAACTACTTGCAATTACTGGTCACGTATGTATTTTTTGTAGTTCTCTTGGTCCTGCTTATTCTAGTAGAGTAAGAGTATGCACGGACTGTTTGCAAAAATTTGAACTGTATTACGAGAATGAAGAGTAGAATTCATAGAGTTTTTTAATAAATATATTTGGTTGTGAAAAAATCTGATTATGCGGATTGGTGGCTACTTTTTACACATTCCTCATTTTTGAGGAGTGTGTATTTTTTATTACTAACTTAAAATAAATTCTTTCTTTGATTTTTTGGTTATCTAAGGAAAATGTGAAGCTTTGCCACTTTTGCCTAGGCAAAATGTGGAATTTTACCACTTTTACCTAGGCAAAAAGTGATAAATGTGCATTACTCTTTGTGTAATTAGGGGGTAATGTATGAAAAGAGATGCGCTTTGTGAGCTTGTAAAGTGGAAAAATAAAGTAAATCGTAAGCCTTTGCTTATTCAAGGTGCAATGTAGATTGGTAAAACTTGGCTTATGAAAGAATTTGGCAAGAATCACTACAAAAGTGTTGCGTACATTACTTTAAGGTTGCACAAGGTGCACGAGCAAGAGAGTATGAGGACGCTATAGAATGGCTTATTCGCTGCGGTTTGGTATATAGGGTACACAGAATTTCAAAACCAAGCTTACCTTTGGCTGGTTATGAAGAAAGTTCTGCCTTTAAACTTTATTTATTTGATACTGGTTTACTTTGTGCAAAATCGTCTCTTGAGGCACAGACTATTATTGAGGGGAATAATATTTTTGTTGAATACAAAGGTGCTTTGACGGAACAATATGTATTGCAAGAACTAAAGACATTAAAATCTTTACCTCTTGCATATTGGGCAACCGAAACAGGCACAGCCGAAGTGGATTTTATTTTTCAACACAACGGACAAGTAATTCCTTTAGAGGCTAAAGCTACAATCAATTTGAAAGCTCGTTCACTTTCTTCTTATCGGGAAAAATATAATCAAGCACTTGCGGCTCGTACATCTTTAGCGAATTATAAGACAGACAATGAACTATTTGATATTCCTTTATATATGATAACTAAGATTTTGGATTTGCTATAATTTACCAACGATCTATTCTGTCGTTCTGATGAAGTCTTTAGATTGACGTGAGAATCCATATACAATAAAGTAAAAAACTCCGTATTATAAATTGAAATAATGTGTTAGCCTTAGCTTGTAAGAACTTTTAAACTTGAAATCTTTTTAATTATTCCCATGAAAATAGATATGAAAATGAAAAGTATTCTATCAAAAATGTTTTTATGCATGCACTTTGTTATTGTGTCTGCTTTTCTTGTGTCTTGTGTGAGTTCATCTTCATATCAATCAAGGCATCCAAACGTATTACAGGGCTCATTACAAGCAGTAGAAAACAGTCAGCAAGCTGGATTTACCGAAGAGAATATAAAAACAGAAACTTTCACTCTTTATGCTCTACTCTCTAATAATATACATTCTCATTCAAATATCTTAGATAATAAAAACAAAGTATTACATGTCTATATAGAGGGCGATGGTTTAGCATGGGAAACACGTACAAAAATTTCAAGCGACCCAACGCCTAGCATTGCTACTGCCTTGCATATAGCAGAAAATGACCCGATGAAAAGCAAGGTGGCAATTTTATACCTTGCGCGCCCTTGCCAATACAATAAAGAAGAAAATATCCCTCTTTGCAATAATAAATATTGGACATCACACCGCTTAGCGCCTGAAATTGTTGAAGCGATGAGCGAAGCTATAACTCAAATAAAAGAAAAAGTTGGTGCGCAAAAAATTGTACTTATTGGTTATTCTGGCG
Source organism: uncultured Desulfovibrionaceae bacterium (assembly GCA_964369275.1). GTDB lineage: Bacteria > Desulfobacterota > Desulfovibrionia > Desulfovibrionales > Desulfovibrionaceae > CAYJAZ01. The sequence goes on along the minus strand of CAYJFV010000142.1, from coordinate 1,235 downwards.
GCGGTGCTTTGGCAAGTTTAATTGCAAACAAAAGAGATGATGTGTCTTTCCTAGGTACTATTGCTGCTAATCTTGACATTGACTATTGGACGACATTTCATAATGTAAGCCCTATGCATGGTTCACTTAATCCTATTGACTTTACAACTAAAATTAAAAATTTACCCCAAAGGCATATAAGCTCTTTTGCTGATACTGTTATTCCGCCAGAAATAAGCCAAGCATTTTGCAATAAAATTAATAGCCCACAAGCTTGTGTGACGGTTGATAATATTCCACATTGGGGCGATTGGGAAAAAGTGTGGAATTATAACTATTATTTGCCATAACTTCTTTGAAATAGTAGATTTTTTAAAAAAATATAAGCTTTCTTTAATTAATAACAAAAAACCTTCCAATAATCTGTTTTATACAGAATAAAGGAAGGTTTTTTATCAAAATTTCTTTTTTTAGAATTCGTAAATAAACTCTAACTTACCGTTAATACCCTCACGCTTACCAAAACTTCCCTCTATGCCAGCGCTAAGAGCTACGCCATTGATATGCTTATATTGCGCGCCAAGTTCTAATACGGCTGTGCTTCCTTGCAAGTCTGAATCCGCTTGAATTGCTATATTATCCACTCTTGCACTTGCATTGCTATCAAATTCATATTCATAAGCAAGGCCAGTGTAAGGGCTTAAAGTGTATGTGCCATTTTGTATCGCATCATAATTAACTTTTGCGCCTAAACGTGCTACGTGTGAGTTGATAGAATCAAAATCAAATCTATTTCCGCCAATGGTTTCCTCAACGCTTCCATTATGCGTCCAGAAATATTTAGCCGACACATCAAGTTTCCATAGTTCTGCAATTTGGAAGATATGCCCTGCGCCTAAATGTAGGCCATAATACATTGCATTTGTTTCATAATTTACGCCAGCGCCTGTTGCTACATCGATAATATCGTTTGTATTATAATCGGAATTGATTGAACCAAGACGAGCAGAAGCTTCAAGATACGGTGTGCCATTTTCAGTGTAGAAATCGTAACGGCCTAAAATGCCTGCGCCATAATAATTCAAATTACCATCTGAATTGATATGAGTTCCGCTAACATTGCTTTTTGTATCGTAAGAGCCTGTTCCTGTTTCAAAAAATGCACCAAGCATAAGTTCGCCCTTATCTGAATAAGAGGTTTTAGCAAGGCCACCCATAAAGGAAATTGATGTTACGTCAGTTTCTGAACCGCTATC
>CAYJFV010000141.1:0-5126 GCA_964369275.1 uncultured Desulfovibrionaceae bacterium | reverse complement strand
AGTAAATTACGGTTTGTAGCGGCTATAATACGTACATTTACTTCAATATCTTGCCTACCGCCTACGCGTTGGAAAGTCATTTCTTGCAAAAAGCGTAAAAGTTTAACTTGTAAAGAGAGTGGAAGTTCACCCATTTCATCTAAAAACAAAGTACCATTATGAGCAAATTCAACCTTACCTTGAACGCGTTGACTTGCACCAGTAAAAGCACCTTTTTCATGCCCAAAAAATTCTGCTTCTAGCAAATGTTCAGGTATAGCACCGCAGTTAATAGTAACTAGTGGGCCTTCACTTCGTGAACTCATTTGATGAACAGCTTTTGCAATAAGCTCTTTACCCGTTCCTGATTCACCTTCAATAAGCACAGGGGCATCAGAAAGAGCAATACGCTCAAGGCTTTTCAACATTTCAAGCATTTTAGCATTTTCTGTAATTAAGCCTAATGTATTTTCTGGTTTTTCTTCAACTTTTTGTGCTGTTGTATAGTTTAGTTCATAAAGGAAGAAGGCACGTCTAACAATAATTTTTAGTTCATCAAGGTCAATTGGTTTTCTGCAAAAATCATAGGCACCCCCGCGGATAGAATTATGTGCATTATTTTCATCATGGTGGCCAGTAATTACAATTACTTTACATAAGGGATCTGTTTGCTGTAGAGCATGTAAGCATCTAAAGCCTTCAGTATTTCCTTCGGCATCTGGTGGCAAACCTAAATCTAAGGTAATTACTTGAGGTTTATGCTTGTTTTGAATTTCTAAAGCTTCTTCAACATTTTTTGCACGGTGAACTTCATATTCTTCAGCTGAAAAACCCCAGTACAATTGGCGTAAAATCTCTTCATTGTCATCAACAATTAGTAAACTTTTTTTCATAAAATAACCTTAGACTTAATAACTTTAGTTGTTATTGTTTATTATTACGTTCAAATTTAACAGTAAAAGTGCAACCATCGTTTGGTCTATTTTCAACGCTTATGCTTGCACCGTGTGCTTCAAGTATTTTACGCGAATGGTATAAACCTATACCCATACCGCGTGGTTTGGTTGTGTTAAAAGGCTTGAAAACACCTGCTTCTAATATTTCAGGAGCTAAACCACCAGCAGTATCTTTTACATGAAATACTGCAATACCATTCTCTTCTTCAATTATTACTTCAATTGGTGAATTATTACCTGCTTCTAAAGCGTTAAGGTATAGGTTTAGAAATACTTTACCTATTTGGTCGCTATCAGCCGTAAGAAGCGGGTTTACACCAGAAATATTAATAGGAGCATTTGGAATTTGAGCAGCAATTTTCTTTGCTAAGTCTTGCAAATACACATTTTCTAAGTGAAGAGCATCTGAATTAGGTAAATGAGCTAATTGGCTTATAAGAATTTTCATGTGTCCAACTGTGTTAGACAATGTTTCTAGCATATCAACTTGAAATTCTGGGTCAGAAATAAAGTTTTTTGCATTATTAGTGAGTAATGAAAGAGCATAGACTTGGTTTTTCAAATCATGCAAAACAAAAGTACCTAATTTGTCAAAAGCTTGTATTTCTCTATTTAATGCCATTTCTTCACTTACTCTAAAACTTTTTGCTGAAAGCCCAATTTGATTTCCCATAGCTTCCATAAGTTCAAAGTCTTCAATATCATACTTTTCATTGCCATTGATAGGGTGACCTAATAAAAGTAAACCTTCTGGTGTATCAGCGGCACGAATTGGCAATACAATACCTATTTGCATAGTAAGCAATGTCATAGTAGTTTTGGCAGATAAAATGCTTGTATCAGAAGTGCTTACAATAATAGGATTTGGTGGGCAATTTAATAATTGTAAGAAAATATCATCAGTTAGTTCAGCTTCTGAATGCTTATCAATTTCATAATAAAAGCTTTGCCCCATAGAGTTTGGATATTCAGTATCAACAGGAATATAAATTGCACCAAGTCTACCAAATGTATTACAAAAACTCATAATAGCAGAGTCGATAAAAGTATTATAATCAGTAGCACGTGATAAATGCTCGCTAAACTGCATCCATTGAGCACGATAATCGTACTTTTCATCGTAAAAGTTTCTTTGTACCCATATTGAAATTTTACGGCGTATACTTTGTGAAAGCATTGCAATTACTACTGCAATTAATACTGCAATAAACGCTACAATTACAACGCTTTGTGAAAAAGAACCACCAAAAACTCTATTACCTTCTCTGGCAATTCCTAAGCCTATAAAGTAAATACCTGCAATAACGGCTACTAAGGAACGAAATACTACTTTACGTGAAATATATACTTCATTACTATTTCTTTTTATTTCAGAGTAGATAACAAGTATACAACCTATTATTACACCAGCATTTCTAAGTGGTACATTTCTAATGTCTATCATTTTGTACAATAGACCTTGAGAGGCAAAAATCATTAAACACGCAAAGCCAAAGCCTAGCCCCAGTAAAGCAATTTTTATTCTCCATTGTTCACTATGCTGGCTATTTCGTAGTGTACTTTCTAAGTTTCCAAGAGAAACTACATACATAACCGTAATATATAAATATAAGTAAAAACTTGTATGCTCTAGGAATATAACAGGTTCAACGGTAAAATCTGTTTGATAGTAGAAAGCTGAAGTAGGTAATAATAAAGTTAGTATAAAAGTAACTAAGGCAAATATGAAAAGGTAAATATCAGTTTTACTGAAATCTTTCACCGAGGTTGCACGAGCAAAAGCACCAGAAAACAATAAACACCCAGGACAAAGCAAAATTTGAGTATATAAGCGTAAAGCAATTAAAGTTTGAGCATGCTCAGGAAAAGAATAAAGTAGTTGGTCAATTACTATATAAACACCAAGCAAGAAAACTGCTGGTAAAAGAAATTTTCTTTCTTTTGGGTGATGTCGAATCCAAATTGCAACAAATAATCCACTTAACAATAAAACACATAAAATAGTACTTAACGCAAATAACATATATAATCCTTATAAAGTTTACAACTTATGATGGAAGATGATTTTTTAGTATAGGGTAGGCATTTTGAAAGAAGTTTTGCATAGCTTCAATTTCAGCTTCTTTACTTTCAAGTGATAGCCCAATTCTTATAAAAGCGGCATCTTTTCTATTGTGTGTAAACATACCTAAAAATTCAGCTATTTTCATATCTAAATCTGTAGTAATTACATTACCACGAACTTGATACCAATAATAAAAAGTAAGATCTTCACCTTGTTTTGTTAAAACAGCACGAACAACATTAATATCTGTATTTATAGCATTTAGTGTAATATCTTCGATACTTTTAAATTCCCAACCACCGCTAGGTAAGCAGTTTTTTGGCGAATGTATAGGGCCAGCATTTATAGAACCATCATGATAACCAATATATAAGCTAATAGGTGTGCCTTGTGAATTAACATAAGTACGCATTAAATAGTCGGTTGGGCGAAGTACACTTAGGGTTGGAGCATCAAAAATAGTGTCATTTCTTGAATACCACTGCCCAAATTGTTTTGGCATGGTTGATAAAGGCGGAATTTTTGGAACAATAAATTCACGTGGTACATACACTAAGAAAAGAGCAAAACATAATAGTAAAAGGGTAGTAACGAATAAAATTTTACTTCTCATTGCCACCTCCATTTTTGTTAAAAGTAATCTTGGTTAGAATAAATCCAATAAGAGCTGTAAGCACAAGGGCAACAGCAAAAACAACAAGTCCAGCAAAGTCGTGTAAGAAGCCTTCTGCCACACTTGAACCATAATAGCGTGCAAGCACACCCGTTATAAACACTCTTGCAATATTTGTAAATACTGCAATTGGAATTGTAGAAATTATTAATACAACCCTACGCCAAGTACCTTCAAGTAATAAGAAAGCATAAGCTGTACCAAGTGCTATAAGCGAAATTAATGAACGCATTCCACTACATGCTTCAACTACTTCAAGAGAAACATTAGGCATTATAATAATATTACCCTCGCGTAATACTGGAATACCGCAAGCTTGCATACCTTCAGTTGCAAAAATTGTTACAATTGTACGTAGTGGCAGTGCTAACGCGTCGTATAAAGTTACAGGCACAGGCACCATGAAGAATAAAAAGCCAAGTGGAAGTAAAAGCTTAATAAAAATGTTCATGCCAAAAAAGGTTAATACCAAGCCTGAAAGTATAATTATTAGCGAAGATCTACTAGTAAATAATTCATGCACAGTTACCCCAAAAGCAAGCGTAAGTAAACCTAGAAGAATAACAATAATGCCTAAAAAACTTGGTTTTAGCTTCATATCTTTAATTTCTGGCCAAGCTTTATAGGCAAACCACGCAGAAACAAATGGAATTAAAAAACCGTGAGAAGAGTTAGGGTCGGCGTCCCAGTCTGAAATCATACGTGGAACAATAGGGTAGTATATTGCAATAAATACAAATACAATAATGGCCCATGCCCAATAATATTTTTTTAGTGAATCAGTTATAGTCATATAATATTCCATTGATTTAATTTTGTAAGTCCACCACGAACTAAACGTATAGCTTTATTCGCAGTTCTTCTTTCTTCTGTATACAAACAGGTAGCTAATGGTGATTGATAGCGAAAGTTTTTACCCTCGCCTACTGTTAAAGCTCCAAAACGTCTAAAGCGAAAACAGCCGTATTCATCAATTCCTTGCGATATTTCATTCACGCTAGAACTTGCAAGAGTTGTTCCAGTATAATATTTCGTTGCCGTTTTAAAGGTTTCTTCTGAATAGCCACCACCTGGCCAACATAGCCAATTTGGTTTTTTATTTAGAGTAGTAGTAAGCATTCTTGATGCTCCGCCTAGTTCATGCTCTACCCGCAAACGAAAATCTTCTTCACTTTCATAATGACCATGAGAAAGTTGTGCTTGCAACTTTGTTGCCATCTCTTGCAAAATTTCTTTCCAATTTGTTCTACTGAAAAAGTCTTTGCCTTCTTTTGCAACAAAATCTCGTAAATGCTTTGCTATTTCTTCATTAGGGAAATAGCGTAAACCAGCTAATGATTTTTGATGTTCATACACAGGTTCTCCCCAAGCTTCTTCTAAACTTGGTGGCTGATTATATTTCCACTTTAATGATGGATTATTATTCCAATCCATAAAATGATAAGGGTCGGTC
>CAYJFV010000140.1:1816-5146 GCA_964369275.1 uncultured Desulfovibrionaceae bacterium | reverse complement strand
AGTTTCTTTATGTACTATACGAGTAGTTAAACCTAATTGTTTAACAGCTCTTTGGCATAACACAGGGGAAGCAACATCATTACCTAGTGCAGAGTTAATCGCACTTGGTGAAGCTTCTTTACCATTTAATGAAAATAAAGTTGAAAAAGATCTAACTAATGGAGGAACAAAGTCAACTTCACGTGGAGCTAAAATAACATCGGTATCAATTTTAGCAGAACCAGCTTGAGAAGCAGTAGCACTTTTATCAACCTTAGCCCTAGCCATTGTTAATGTTGCGAAATCTTCTGCGATTTCAATTGCAGAATCCTCCTCAATTCCTTCACGAACTACATCATGAGGATCAACAGTAGATAAGTTATCCATACTTTCTTTCACGCTCCCTTCTAAATTAGTTGAAGTGTTCGTTTCTTGACTCATACAAAACTCTCTTTGTAAAATAAATTACTATAATTCAATTAAAATGAAAAACGTACTTCTGAAACATCTGAATTAGATTCGTCAGTAATAAGCGAATCTTCTTCAAGCCCTAGTTCTTCTAACAAAGTACCTTGCAAGGCTAATAAACGCCAAGCTCCAATGATTCTGTTTGAAGCCATAATACCAAGCTGCACTTGCGTTCCATATAACTCTGATTCAGCATCTAAAAGATCTAACAGTGGTCTTGTACCAAAGCGGAACTGACTCATGTAGCTATCACGAGTAGATGAGTTATAAAGTAAAGCTTGACTATAAGATAGTCGTAAAGTTTCAGCCATTATATAATCTTCAAATGTTGTTTGAACATCAGATTTCACATTATCAATAATATCAAGTAAGTTTTGTTGAGCTACACGAGTGTTAGCGTTTGCTGCACGGCGTGAGTTTTCAGTTGCAAAACCATTGAAAATATTCCAACTAGCACCAACTGAAGCATTAATAGAATACGCTTCTTGAGTAGGTTTAGCACTTAGCTGATCGTTATCATAAGTTGCTTGCAAATCAAGTGTTATAGTAGGAAAATAACCAGAACGGGCAATACCAACTTGGTTTTTTGTAGCCTCATAATCAGCTTGTAAAGCTAAAATTTGCGGATTACTTGCATTAGCAACTGCTATAATTGAAGACACATCATCTATGTTTTGGATTGGAATATCAATTGGTAACATACTTTCAGGTGCATCTTTACCTGTAACTAACTTGTAGTTAATTAAAGCAACTTCATAAGCATTTCTTACATTCTGCTGTGATACTTGTGCATTAACTAATCTACCCTGTGCTTGAGATACATCAGAGGTAGTATTAATACCAGAAGCTACCAACAGTTCTAACTGGCTAATAATTAGTAAGTGAGTTTCAACATAATCAGCAGTAATTTCTTGAAGTTCGCGAAGTCTTAATACTTCAGAGTGAGCAATTAAAGCTTCTAAAGCAAGTGAACTTGCATTATCAAGCACGCGATAATCCATTGAAACAACACGTTCTTGGTTATATTCAACTGTATTTTTAACCCCAAAACCACTAAATAATAACTGGCTAGCTGATGCAACAGCACTTACGTTAGGGTAAAAATTCTTATCAATTCCTTGCAATCTTGAAGAAACTGTTGAAGTTAAACCATAGCCAAAACTACCTTGAACATCTACAGTAGGAAGGTAAGAACTCATAGAGGTACTTAGCTCGTATTGTGCAGTAGTTCTGCTTTCACGTAAAGATTTCAATGAGGGCGAATAATTAATAGCCGCACGCATTGAATCAAGTGCAGAAACATCGCCACTAAATGAAGATGCCGCAGAGTATGTATTTGCAGGGTCATCTATAGGAATATCTGCTGGAACAAAAGGTTCAAAAACAGAATCTGAACCATCAATTACTATTTCTGTTGAAGTAAAAACATCATCAGCAGAATAACCAACAGCAGGCATTGCCATAATATAAGCTGTACCAAGAGGAATTAAAAATTTACTTAGCTTCAAAAAAAATCTCCTATTCGACAATAGAATTATTCATACGTTTTACATACTATAACAACGATTAAGAAAAAAAGCAAGGATAGCTAAAAAAAATTTAAGCTACTACTATTATAGTTAATTACTTGTTAGATTATGAATTCAAGCGAAATTAAGTAATAGTAATACAAATATAGAAACTAAAAATCAATTATAAAATAAAAAACTGATCTTACTACCATCGCCAAAACGTAAATCTATAAAAAAAGTGGCGCGCCCGAAGAGATTCGAACTCCTGACCAATAGCTTAGAAGGCTACTGCTCTATCCTACTGAGCTACGGGCGCTTAATTCAAAGAATGTTTAGCACGTACTTTTTGCAATGTCAAGCAAATTATAACAATATAAAAAGATACTTTCTAAACATAAAGGATTAAAACTTATAACATATAAATAACATACAACACACAAAGCTAAACAGCCGAAAAAGCTACTTGAGGTATTGCATTTGGGTAAACTTCATCTCTATCACATACAGTATCACCATTAACAACTTCAAATGCATGCGATTCAACAAGGCTGCGTAAAAACATATTATTATGTTTATGCCCAGAACACTTTACCTCAAAAGCACCTTTTAAAGGTAAACCTAGCATTGCAATATCGCCAACAAAATCTAAAATTTTATGACGAACAAATTCATCAGCAGATCTTAAACCGTTAGGATTAACCACACCCTCTTCATCAAGTACAATTGCATTCTTCAAAGAACCGCCACGTGCCAAGCCTTTTGAATGAAGAAATTCAATTTCTTTCAAAAAGCCAAAAGTACGTGCATACGCAATTTGTTCAAAAGTTTCAGGTGTAATTTCAATTGAAAAACGTTGCTTTCCAATTAAAGAATGTGGAAAATTAATTGTGTAGTCTATATATAAACCATCGTAAGGTCTTGCAGTAATACTTTTATTACCCTCAACCAAAGAAAAAGGCTTTACAATTCTAGCATATTTTCTTTTCTGTGGTAAAGTTTTAAGACCTACTGATTTAATTGCTTCAATAATATCTAAACTTGAACCATCAAGAATTGGAATTTCACTTACTAATGAATTAGAATGGACATGAACTTCAATATTATCAATTTGCATACCATTAATAGTAGCTAAAAGGTGTTCAACTGTGGAAATTGAAGCATCACCCTTACCAAGAGTAGTAGCAAGTTCAGTGGTATGAACAACAAAAGGAGTTGGTGAAAAAGAAATAGTATCTTTTGGCGTATGCAAAAAGAATACAATTCCGCTATTGGCTGCAGCTGGCGATAACTTCATTTTAATATCTAAACCAGAATGTAAACCAATGCCTTTTATCTCAACATGTTTTGCTATCGTAGACTGATACATTATTTC
>CAYJFV010000140.1:1498-1806 GCA_964369275.1 uncultured Desulfovibrionaceae bacterium | reverse complement strand
CAATGTCTTTTATCATAACATCTTATACTACATCAACTTTCAATATAATTCCCTTTCATCTTTAAAGTATAACAACTTTTTCAACAAAAGATTTTTGAAAGATATTTTTCTTAAGCAAATTTCATGCCATTAAAGAATTTCAGATATTTCATTGATTTTACACGATTAAAAATAAGTAATACATGTGAACTATTTTCACACTGTGACTTTTTAACTACAATATGTATTATATTAAGTTGTTTATTGTTAACACTATTCTTTATTATATCAGCTTTATTTTATTTGAAAAATTTAAAAAGATTTTTCAG
>CAYJFV010000140.1:452-1488 GCA_964369275.1 uncultured Desulfovibrionaceae bacterium | reverse complement strand
TAGCGATTCGCATTTAAATTCATTTCCCAAAATAGTATGTGCCATAGCTAGAACAAGATTGTTTTGATTATAGCCATGTTCAATAAGCAAAATTCCATTATTTGCTAAATACTTACTAGCAAACAATAGCACACTTTGAATAACTTCTAAACCAGTTATACCTGAAGTAAGTGCATGCTTAGGCTCATAGTCTAAAACATTTTTTTCTAAATTGATATATTCTTCATTTGGAATATATGGTGGGTTAGAAATTATACAGTTGAAATTTCCTGATATTATAGAATTTACTAAATTTTCATCATTTATATCTAGTTGCAAAAAAGTAAGAGCATCAGCATTATTTAGCATGGCATTTTCTTTTGCTACTTGAATTGCTTCCTCGCTTATATCAATAGCAACACAGGTAGCTTGTGGAATTTCTAGCACTGAACTTATAGCAAGGCAGCCTGAACCAGTGCCAATATCGCACATTTTATATTCATTTTGTTTTACTTTATTATAATGTAGAATAGCTTCCTCGATAAGCATTTCACTTTCTGGGCGTGGAATTAGCACATTTGAATTGACTATAAAATCTCTTCCAAAAAATTCTTTTTTTCCAAGTATATAAGCCAATGGTTCATTATTTAGCCTACGTGCTAAAAGTGCATATAAGGTATCAAGTTCATTATCAGATAAAATAGTTTCATCAAAAGATAAAATTTTTGCTTTACTATTTCCAGTTACAAATTCAAGCAAAATAAGCGGAGCAGTTAATTCTACTCCGCTTTCTTTACAAGATTTTTGTGCCAGATTAAGCCATTTTTTATAGCTTATAGCCTGCATTTATTCTTCCCCATACATTTGTGAACGAATCCATGCTTTAATTGAATCGGTTGGGGCAGATACCCCTTTTAAGGAACCAAACTCTTCTTTAAATTCCTTTTCCAATTCTATAGGCAATGTTGTTGAAAATAAATCAATTGCTTCATCAGAATTTCTTTGAACTAACCTTAGTGTAGGTTGCTCTAACCAATGATCAATTACAAAATAAATT
>CAYJFV010000140.1:0-442 GCA_964369275.1 uncultured Desulfovibrionaceae bacterium | reverse complement strand
CTTTTAGAACGTACAGGTGGATGTTCAGCATGCCAGTCATTATTACCCCATTCTAAATAAAGAGTAACAGCATCTTCTGGGCCTAATTCCCAATCAATCGTATAGTCAGCAAAATCTTTTAATTGCATATTGTACTCCTTTGTTTTAATTAGTATGTACAATTCCTATTAAAAAGTCAAGCATAATAGTAACTATTCTCATTAGTATATTTAACTAATGCAGATAGGTATAATATTTTATGATATTATAAATAGATAGAGCTAAAAAAAACTAGTGATTATTCCTCGCCATTTAGTTCTGCACGGAATTTACGTGAAAGTCTGAACACTACAACTCTACGTGGAGGTAGTGTAATAGTTTCGTCAGTTTGCGGGTTACGGCCTTTACGTGCATTTTTATCATAGGCTTCAAATTTACCAAAACCACTCACTAATAAAGCATG
>CAYJFV010000139.1:0-5150 GCA_964369275.1 uncultured Desulfovibrionaceae bacterium | reverse complement strand
CCTTAGCCACGAAAATGCAAGTAGAGAATGTTTTATGTTTGCTATGAAAAGGAAAACAAAAATGCGTAGCATTTTTGTTGACGTAGGTTCTTAGGAGCTGTCCGCTCCTAAGCCGTCGGAGACAAAAAAACAAAAAAAATCGTACTTATTCAATACAGAAAGTATATGTATAAAAAGCTTGACCTTGCAGGCTAAAGTAAATATAATTCTAAAAATTTAGTTTGGCTTGCAAGTAGTTGATTTAGAACTAAATATGAATATATCGAATAGGGGGGCTTTTTTTATGCAATATAAAGAAATTGGCAAGACTGGTGTTAAGGTTGCAAGGCTTGGGCTTGGCTGTATGCGTTACCCGCTACTTCCTTCACGTGATAAAAACAATAAAAGCCCTAAGAATGTTGATATTCAAGCTACAATTGAAATGGTAGATATGGCTATTTCAGAGGGTATAAATTATATAGATACTGCCCACATGTACCACGAGGGCATGAGTGAGGCTATACTTGGGCATGCACTTCACGTATTGAATGCACGCGATAAAATAAATTTAGCTACTAAGTTGCCCCCGTACTTCCACACATTAGGTATGAGTATAGAGCAAGTATTTGAAGAACAATGCCAAAGATTACGCACAGATGTTATTGATTTCTACTTACTGCACGCAATTAATGCCACAAGACTAGGTACTTATACCGATTATAAAGCTTTTGAATTTGTAGCAAAGCTGAAAAAAGAGGGTAGAATTAAGCATATTGGCTTTTCTTTCCACGATGATATTGTAACTTTTGAAAAGGCATTAGATATTTTCGATTGGGATTTTTGCCAAATTCAATATAATTTTATTGATGAGCATTACCAAGCGGGTGTAACAGGGCTTAAAAAAGCGGCTGAAAAAGGTTTAGGCGTTGTTGTTATGGAGCCATTAAAGGGCGGTGCTTTAGCAAAGCCACAGCCAGCACCAGTTGAAGCTTTATGGAGTGATGTAACGCCTACTCCAACCCCAGCAGACAGGGCTTTACGTTGGCTTTTCAATCAACCAGAAGTTTCTATTGTACTTAGTGGTATGAATGAAAAAGAGCAATTGAGGCAGAATATTGCTTCTGCTGCTCATGCTGAGTTATCAATGCCTGCTGATGAAATTGAGCGTTTTAGCAAAGCGAAAGAAATATATAATTCACGCTTAAAAGCTGCTTGTACAGCTTGCCGTTATTGTATGCCATGCCCGAAAAATGTTGATATTCCAAGTATTCTTGACTTATATAATAAATCAAATTTATTTAGTGATGATGCAGGTGTAGTTGGCTATTCAAAAATGATGTATGCAAATATGAATATGGCACAAAATACCAGTGCTTTAGAGTGTGTAAATTGTGGTAAATGTGTAAAGCAATGCCCACAAAACATTCAAATTCCTAATTTACTTCATGAAGCCCATGCTTTATTAACTAATTAACCTATTACGCGTTATAATATAAAGGATTTACATGATTATTTTTCCTGCGGTTGACTTGCAAAATGGAAAAGCTGTTCGTCTAAAACAAGGCAAAGCAGACCAAAGCACAATTTATGGCGAAGCTATTGACTTTGCCCTGCAATTTCAAGCTGATGGTGCAAAGTATTTACATCTTATTGATTTAGATGGTGCTTTTGATGGGCAAAGCCCTAATTCTAAAATTGTAGAAGAAATATGTAAATCCTTAACTATACCTGTTCAACTTGGTGGTGGTATACGCTCGTTTGAGCATGCTAAGCATTGGTTTGATAAGGGTGTAACTCGTGTAATTATTGGAACAATGGCTCTTGAAGAACCAGAAAAATTTAAAGAATTATGCCAAGCTTTTCCAAATAGAGTTGGGCTTTCTTTAGATGCTGAAAAAGGTGTTTTAAAAACTCGTGGTTGGGTAGAGGCTCATCATCAAACTATTGAAGAGGTTATTCCACGCATTGAAGCTGATGGTGCAGCCTTCCTAATCTATACAGATATTGAACGTGATGGCATGCAAACAGGCTTTAATTATGAAGCCTTGAATAATTTAGCAAAGCTTACAAAGCTTCCATTTATTGCAGCAGGTGGGCTTGCTACACTTGAAGATGTAAAAAAATGTTATCCTCTTTCGCAAAACACTAGCTTTGAAGGGGCAATTACTGGAAGGGCTATCTATGAAGGTTCACTAAACCTAAAAGAAGCTATTTCGTGGATTAATGCACAATAAACTGTTATTAGAAACAAATTATAAATTTACTAGAAGACTAGAATGCATCATATATATAGATTTTTTTGCCTTTTACTTTTTTTGGCTATGCCTTTTATTTCCTATGCAACTGAAAATGTTTTAAAACATTTTTCACTTGATATACCAGAAGGGTATACAGTTACCGAAGATGGTATATCCTATGAAATAACTGATAGTGAAAAAAAAGAAGCTCTTATTTTTTCACAGCTTCCCTACGCGGCTAAAACTCTTTTGGCATATTCTGAAAACCTAGCAAAGCAATGGAATGCAGATACACCCGTTAAAGTAGATGAGAACACCTATTCCTTTAATTTTGAGAATGTAGAATACGGTGCATGTACTGCTTATGTAAAACTTATTGGAAAACGCAAGTATTTCTTCTTACTTGCTGGCGAAGATAAAACTAATCTTGAAGCTATTCTACAAAGCTTAAAAGCAGTAAACTAATTCATAATTTAAGTTAAAAATACCCCCTCGCAAAAGTTCACTTTCCATACTACGCTATACCATTTTTCCACTAGGAAAAAGAGTACACACAAGGAAAATCTTTCCTTAAACCAGAAGCCCTTTTCCTATAATTAAGTATGTGTATTTTTTATAACGTATTGTTTTTATACAAATAAATATTTAATTTTCTTTTGGCACAAAACTTGCTTTTATACTTCTGACATGGAAAAAAAATCCATGTTCGATTTTACACTTTTTTAACTCTTAGGAGGGACTATGAGTTTATCAGCAAGTTTGTGGACAGGCGTGTCAGGTCTGTTAGGCCACAGCGAAAAAATGAACGTTATTGGTAATAACATTGCCAACGTAAACACAATTGGTTTTAAATCACAACGTATGGACTTTTCTGATTTCTTATATCAAGACAGTTATAACAACGGCGGATTAATGCAAGTTGGACTTGGTGTAAACACTCAAACAATTATTACATCTTTCACACAAGGCCCATACGAAAGCACAACTAACCCAACCGACCTTGCAATTAACGGTTCAGGTTTCTTCCAAGTTCGTCAACCGAACTCAGAAGAAGTATACTACACCCGTGCAGGTAACTTCAACTTCGATAAAGAAGGTAACCTTACCGACCCTAACGGCTACATAGTTCAGGGCTGGAAAATTGAAAATACCGACGGTGTAACCCGTGCAAGTGGCGGTCTTACTGCGAACACAACTGAAGATGAATCTGCCCTAGTTGGTACAGGTTCACCTACAGACGTAAAATTAGAAGCTTGGACAGTTCAGCCTTTTGCTACAACTGAAATTAGCTTTATTCCTAACCTTTCAGCTGACCAATCAACAGATAATTCTTTCAATACAACAAACCCATTTGTTGCATTATTATCTAACTGGGACGGTACTCAACCTCCTGCATCTATTGATGACCCAGCTATTCCGCAAACAGCCTATGAATACTCTATGCCATTAGATGTATACGATGAAGCTGGCGTAAAACATAAACTAACAGTTTACTTCGATATGGTAGACCCTAACGACTATACAGGCGGTGAAGACGGCGGCTCAGTTTGGGAATACATTATTACTATGGATCCTGCGGAAGATAAACGCCAGTATTTTGAAGAAGATCCACGTCACCCAGATGGCGGACAATTAATCAATATGTCTACAACAGAAATGGCTGGTATGCTTGGTATGGGTACAATTTCTTTCAACTCATCAGGTCAAGCAGTAAACCAATCTACTTATTCTTTCTTAGGTGCTTCAAACCCTGAAACACACCCTGATTTATATACTCAAGTATTAGACCAAGGTAGTGGCGATTTGAAATGGGTGCCTAAAATGAATTCAGGTTATGTTGAAGACCCAGCAAACCCAGGTACATATATTTTTGATGAAGATGAACAACTAGACCCAACAAACCTTGAAGTATGGCGTACAGCAGATATTTCTGCAAGTGGTTTACCAATTATTACACCTAACTTCACAGGTATTTTAGATGCTCAAACTACAGGTTCACCAATGGGTGATGACCACGGTATTGAAGTAAGCTTCGGGCTAAAAGGTACTAACTCTGACCAACCTTGGCAGCACATGGATTCAAGCCTAGCTGACCTAACAGTTGAAGGCTATGTATATAACGATAGTTATAATGCCCTAGACCCAACTGCTGGCCCTGAATATTACCTTATTGATGATAGATACAACTCAAAATCAATGGGACAATTAACAGATATTATCGACACAGCAGAAGAAGACTGGTTTGATGCAACTTTTGTAGACGCAGCAGGTAATACAATTACTTTTGACGATGCTTTCTGGAATACTACAAGTGCCGCAGGTAATAGTATTACAGATATTATAAACAGCATTGCAGGTTCAAAAGCTAACCCTGGTGCTGCAGCGGCTGCCCAAGCAGAAGCAACAGCTATTATTAACTCATTAGCGGCTTTAAACCCTAACCCTGGTGTAGAAGAACCTTTATATGAAACTGCTTTACGTTATCAAATGAAAGAAAACGTGAACTCAACAGGTATTCCAACTCCAACAGCAACAATTACTTTACCTAACGGTAGCGTTATTGCCGACCCTGAATCTGAAAGAATGCAATACATTCATTCCTACTTAGTAAATGGCTCTGCCCAAGCTGATGAAACAAATTTAGCGGAAGCAACCCCTGCTAATGCGAACGACCTTGCAAACTTTACAAAACCAGTTGTACGTGAAGATAGCATTATTCAAAGTAATGCAGGTTCTTCAGCAACATATAGTTCAACTCAAAACGGTTATCCTTTCGGTAACTTATCAAGCTACTATGTAGATCAAAACGGTATTCTAACAGGTGTGTATTCTAACGGTATTACAAACCAATTATACCAAATTACTATGTACGACTTCACAAGCCCACAAAACCTAAGACGTGAGGGCGGTAACCTATACTCACAAACCTTAGAT
>CAYJFV010000138.1:0-5151 GCA_964369275.1 uncultured Desulfovibrionaceae bacterium | reverse complement strand
TTCTCTTGCTTAGCTAAAATACCAAGCATTACAACGTTTGCACACTTACCTGTAGAATCGCCAAGCTCTAAAGCAATATCAAGAACAGGAACTTGAATTACGTTAAATCCATCAAGTTCGTTCATAATAGCTTCATCAGTTGGGTAGTTTTCTTTAGGGAAACCAAATGGAAGAACAGCAGTATCTGCTAAGATAATAGTTCCTTTATCTTTTAGCATAGTTAAGAAACCAGGACGTAATATTTCTGATTTCTCCATTAGGATTAAACTATCAGCTGATTGTGGAAGCAATTCTTGACTATACACATTACCGCAAGCAAAAGTAGAAACAACAGGGCCACCCATTTGAGCCATACCATGCGTTTCGCCTTTAACAATATTACTGCTTTCGCCATAGCCTGCTAAGAAAGCAAGCCTTGCTAATACTTTACCAAAGAATAAATTGCCTTGACCGCCAACCCCGCGAATAGCAAGTGATAG
Source organism: uncultured Desulfovibrionaceae bacterium (assembly GCA_964369275.1). Classification (GTDB taxonomy): domain Bacteria; phylum Desulfobacterota; class Desulfovibrionia; order Desulfovibrionales; family Desulfovibrionaceae; genus CAYJAZ01. The sequence goes on along the minus strand of CAYJFV010000138.1, from coordinate 4,672 downwards.
ACGTTCTGGTCTTGTAGCAAGTTCAATTTTTTCAGGTGCAGGAACATCTTCAAATGCCACGGCTTTTTGTTTTTCAGCCACGCCACCAAAGCTAATTGCACCATGTGGGCACATTTGACCACAAGCAGGGTTTTGCCCCATACATTTTGTACAAAGGTTATTAAAGGTTGGAATTTGCCCTACTCCGCCATCAATACCAGGGCAGATTAAGCAATTACCGCACTTTTTACATTTGCTTTCATCTACTTTAACAATTTCTTGTGTTGCTGGAACTTTACGTATACATGTTCCTTCAATTACAAGCACAATAAATTTGCCATTTGCACCAAGTTCTAATGCTTTTTTAAGTTGAGAAGCAATTTCATCTCTATTATACGCATTAGCACGAAGAATTTCAGCACCCTCGCCCTCTAATGCAGGAATAAGACGTACTTTATGAGAATCACCAGCTAAGTTTACAGGAGAACCCGCACCAGGCTGGCCACCAGTCATAGCAATCCATTCATTATCTAAAACAATTTTCACACCTGGAACATTGCGATATAATGTATTACGTGTAGCGTCCATACCAGTATGCATTTCTGTACCATCGCCAAGAATACTTACGCATTTACCTGCCGCTTCTGGTTTAGAAAGTACATAACCTGCACGCATGCTTTCACTAGCACCCATACAAAGGTTATTATCTAAGGCTTTCATATAATACAATAAAGTATTACAACCAATATCACTAAATACGGCTTCGAGTTCGCCTTTTCTTTTCATTTTTGCAAGAATAAGACCTGTTAAACGGTATGGGCAACCAGGGCAAATCATAGGAGGACGTGGCACAGGCATGGTTTTAGGAGTACGCTGATTTAGTTCATGCCCTAAGAAAGATGCAATAGTAGCAGGAGTCCACTCTGTAATTTTTGAATTAGCAGGTTTTCCAATAACTTCAATACCAAAGCGTTCACATGCTTCTTGTAAATAGCGGTATGCATCGTCTAATACATAAACTTTATCAACACTTGCAGCAAATTCTTTAATTTTATTTTCAGGCAATGGGTTTGTAAAGGCAAGTGATAAAATATCAACATCTTTATCAAATAATGCTTTATACTCTTCCATGTAAAGAGCGTTTACACCGCTTGCAATAACACCAATTTTACCAGAGCCTTTGATATGTTTATTTAAATCGCTGTTTTCTACATATTCAGCAATAGCGTTAAAGCGTTCGTCCATAAAATTATTATAGCGAACACGCACAGTGCCAGGAAGTAGAATTTGGCTAGAAAGTTCAGATACTTCTGAAATTTCTTTCTTTTCTATAGGCATTAGGCTAACAAGCCCTTCACTATGGCATAAAGCACCACTTGCATGCACAACTACAGGCAAGCGGAATTTTCTTGATAATTCCGCCGCAAAAGGTGCAGCTGTGTGCATTTCTTGGTGGTTACGTGGTTCAAACATTGGTAAGAAACATGAACGCACAAAAGGACGAGCATCAACTAAATGCTGAGTAGAACTTGGTGTAAAATCAGATGCTAAATAAAATACAAGTCCACCGCGAGTGCCATCATAAGCAGAAGCTGAAGAAACAGCATCGCCTGCTTGGAATATACCAGGAATTTTCATAGTAACAACGGCATCTCTACCAGCAAAGGCATGTCCTACACCTACGCCAACAGCAACCGCTTCGTTTACTGACCAACCCACTGTAATTTTATCTTGAACTTTTGAAAGTCCTTTATCAATAACTTCAGTACTAGGAGTGCCAGGGTAGCCATCAACAGCATGGATACCACCGCGAACACAACCAGAAGCAAAGGCAATATTACCTTGTAGAACTTCTAAAGTTCCATCTTTTGCTTCACACAAATTTTTCATACAAGCCACCTCATAATAATATCAATTCAAAGTATAAGTTCTTTGCCCTCTTGTCAAACAATATCGGGCGGAAAAGAAGATTTTTTAAGAATTTTTTTTGAAAAAATATCTTCATTTCTTCAAACAAAAAAAGAATAGCCTTAAAAAATCAAAGACTATTCTTTTTATATCAAATTCTATCTTTTCTCAGCAAAAAACACTTGTAGAATTTTTTTACATTGCTCTTCGCAAATTCCGCCCATAAACCAAGGTTTAGGCGATTTTAATTCTAGCTCTGCCCCCTCAATATACGAACACACTGCCCCTATTTGCACATCATACGCACCAAAAATAATACCCGAAATGCGTGCCTCACGCAAAGCACCTAAACACATTATGCAAGGTTCAAGCGTTACCACTAAATACGTATCAGCTAGTCTAAAATTTTGTGTATCTTTACAGGCTTTACGTAGTGCAACTATTTCAGCATGAGCCGTTGGGTCGTTCAATTCGCGTGTAAGATTATGTGCTTTTGCTAAAATTTCGCCATTTTTATGCACCAAAACAGCACCTACTGGCACTTCTTCTTTATTCTTTGCCTTTTGTGCTTCGCCTAAAGCTACAAGCATTAAACTTTCCCAACTATGCCCTACTGGCGAAGTTGGCACAATGTGCATAGCCTTATTCATTTTTAATCGCCATTTGCTGCTTTGGAATTTTTAATAATTTCTAATACTTCTTCTGGTGTATCTACTACATGAATAATATCCCACTCTTTTTGATCTATATTACCCTCTGCAGTCATAGTATTTTTTACCCAATCTAAGAAGCCTTTCCAGTATTCACTATTATAGAAAATTAAAGGAAAAGGTTTAATTTTTTCTGTTTGAATAAGTACAAATGCTTCGGAAAGCTCATCAACCGTACCCATTCCACCTGGCATTACTACATAAGCTTGTGAATATTTAACAAACATAAGTTTACGTATAAAGAAATATCTAAAATTTAATCCTAGGTCTACGTATTCGTTCATGCCTTGTTCGAAAGGTAAGTCAATTGATAACCCTACAGAAATTCCATTTCCCTCTTTTGCCCCCTCATTTGCCGCCTGCATAATACCAGGGCCACCGCCAGAGATTATAGCATAGTCATTTTCTGCAAGCAATTTTGATACTTTACGGGCATCTTCATAATATTTATGACTTTCTAGGGTTCGGGCAGAACCAAATATAGAAACGGCTTTAGGTAAAGTTGAAAGGGCATCAAAACCATCAACAATTTCAGCCATAATTCTAAACATTCTCCACGATTCTTTCATGTTTAACTTATCTAGTTCAAAATTACTCATAAAGGCTCCTAAATCTACAATTTTCGGCTTTATATATAACATTTATTTTTTTGAATAGCAAATCTGATTGCTTGACAGTTATAAGGCGGTATTTTATAGTAATTTTCCTTTTATATAACCTAGAGGACATATTATGCGTTTAATTTCAGGATTTCTTGGCGGCAGAGTTCTAAAAACTGTAGAAGCTAAAGGCTATCGCCCTGCTATGGGCAAAGTGCGTGAGGCTTTGTTTTCTATGCTGCAATCGCACGGAATTGATTGGGCAGAAACAAAAGTTCTTGATGTGTATGCTGGCACAGGTTCGCTTGCATTCGAGGCTATAAGCCGTGGTGCTACAAATGCTTCTTTTATTGAAATAGATAAAAAAGCAGTTGAATGTTTACGCCATAATATTGATAACCTTGGAATTTCTGATCAATGTACAATATTAGCACAAGATGCAAGTAAAGTTTTATCTCGAAAAGCAAGTGAAGCATTTCAGCTTATTTTTGTTGATCCACCCTATGGTGAAAAGCTTTTTATTCCCACTTTAAAAAACATAGTGCAGAATAATTGGCTTGATGAAAATGCTTTTTTAGTTGCCGAGGTTGAAGATGGTTTAAAATTTTCTTCAGATTACGAGGGTTTAGACCTTGTAACAGATAGAACTTACGGGCAAACACGTATTTTACTTTGGAAAAAAAGTCCAACGACAAGCAACAGCTAATTTTTTTGAGAAAATAATGAATAAAGATAAAACTATAGGTATTTATGCAGGCACTTTCGACCCTCTAACCAATGGTCATATAAGTATTATTCGCCGTGCTTTAACCGTATTCGATGAAGTTATAGTTGCAGTTGCAAAAGATACAGGAAAAAACACTCTTTTCACACTTGATGAAAGGCTAGAGCTTACACGCGAAACGCTAAAACACCCTAATATTTTAGTAGAAAGTTTTGATGGTTTATTAGTAGATTACGCACATAAAAAAAATGCTACCGCTCTTGTGCGTGGGCTTAGAGCCGTTTCAGATTTTGAATATGAATTACAGCTTGCACTTATGAACCGTAAGCTTCGCCCAGAAATAGAAACTGTATTTTTGATGGCAAGTTTACAATGGATGTATATCAGTTCAACAATAGTTAAAAATGCCGCTAGTTTAGGTGGTAATATATACGGAATGGTAAGCGACCCTGTGCTTGAAGCTTTAAGAACAAAATTCAACCATGATGCCGACTGGAGCATGCAAGAAAGTTTTGAAGAGTAAAGTTAGTTAGGGGTAAGTATAGTGTAAGTAGAGGAAAATTAACTTATTTATATTTCTTTTCCTTTTTTTATTTTCCTGGGGAGAAACCAAAAGGGGTTTCATTTTGGGGTGATTTTTACCTTACATGGAAATTATAATTCATTCTTAAATATACGAAATTTTGCAATATCTTATATTTACAAGGCAAAAATCAACAAAATTCACCCCCGGTGGTGGGGGGCCCGGGGGG
>CAYJFV010000137.1:2878-5152 GCA_964369275.1 uncultured Desulfovibrionaceae bacterium | reverse complement strand
TGTATTATGCCCTAGCGGTACTAGATAAAGAAGAAGCGGCAGGTTATTATACTGATAAAATACGTAATAATATTGATATTATTAAAGAACATCAAACAAGTGCATACGCTAATAAAGATACCATACAAGGGCAGAGTAATTTAATTTCAGCAATAGAATATGCAAATGAAAATGAGGAATATTTATCTATTCTTGCCACAATTGATAATGATAAAAGAAGACTTTATGAAGCACTAAGCCCCTCGCCTGCTTCTTTATTATTAGAAGCAAAGGAATATGCAAAAAATATCACTTTAAAAGTTCAAGTAAATAATGATGTGAATGATAATGTAAGGCTTCAATTATTAGATACTTTTCACAATTTAGGCATACAAGCTTATGATGAAAGTAGTTCTAGTTACCCAGCCTATATTTTTGATTGTAATTTGTCTTTTAGCGATTTACCAAAACAGGGCAATAACTATTTTATCATGTATACTTTATCTGGTAATTTAAAAGATACTAGAAACGATAAAACAGTTCTTGCCCTCAATTTCACTGGCAGAGATGGACATGTAACTAAAGCTCAGGCAATACAAAGAGCATTAGCCACTATTGAAACCTACCTTGCAGGTGAATTTATTGAAGAATTATCAAGATTGAATGAAGTAAAATAAATTTTACTAATAAAAGTAGTTTAAAAACTTAGCCTAGTAAAGCCTAAAACACCTTTTTTATCTGTATAAGTTTTTTATAAACTAACACCAATGGCATTGTAATAACATAAGCTAATAAAATATATTTATAAGGGAAGCCTTCAATTGGTGCAAAAGGTGCTGCCCAACCAAGTGGGAAGTTTAAAATAAAGGTAAAAGCACTCATTAATGCAAGTTCAACAGCAACTGGCGTTTTAAAATTTGAATCAACAATGCGTAGTAATAATAAGCCAGAAGCGGCTGAACCTGTGCAAGTACCAAATAAAGTTACCATACGCTCGAAACCATATTCTTTTGTGCGTCTTCCACAAAATATGCACACTAGAAGCACAATAAATATATTTAGTATAGCTGTTGTCATAAATGGGGCAATAATATTTGTTATATCACCAAGTTGAATACCTAAAAATACGGCACATATCATAAAATCAACTGTAATGCCTGTAAGGCGACGAATTGTTTCTTGATCTAGCAAATGTTGCTTTTTGCGTTTTATTATAATTTTCTTTGCATACATACCTACAAATGTTGCCCAAATAAAACATAAGCCAAAACCTAAGGGTTTAAATTCTGTAGGCATTTTCATTGTCCACATAAAAGCTATAATATATGTAATGCCATATAAAAAGAACATAAGCCCTAAATGAAAGCTAAAAGAATCTATATTAGCCGGGTGTGTAGTTGCATTTGCACAGCTTTCTTGTGAGTCTTTCCCCATTATACCTGTTCTAAGAGCTTGCGAAAGTTCGCTAGTGCTTTGTGATGCCCAGCCATTTTTTATTCCATAATTTATAAAGGGTACACCAACTAAACCAGCAACTAAAAAGCCAATTGCCGCAAAACCAAGAGCTGCTGAAATTGAATAAGCTACTTGATGATTTAATTCCCACATAGTGCCATAAGCCTGAGCTTGCCCCGCACCCTTAACGCCAATTAAATACCCATTAGTAGGGTTAACATCAAAGCCAAGATAGTTTTTGAAGAATGAAAAAATTTCAAAGCCCGCAAGGCTTTGTAATGCCCATAGCAAAGAAAAAATACAAGCAAACCACAAGCCCCCACGAAGTAGAGAAGTTTTACTTTCATTATTTGTTTGTGGGCTTTCTAACAAACCAATGCCAACAAAGCCAAAAGCAAATAAATGAAAAACTATCATGCTAAATACTTCTGGTTCTATACTTTGCCAACCGTTAGTAGTAGGTAAGCCTACAAGCCCATTGTTTAAAGCTATAAAGCCTATAATTCCGCCAATCAAAGAGGCTGGAAAAAGCATTTTTTGAAATAACTTTATTTTTGCTCGTAAATATGTACCTAACATAAGAAAAAAGCCAATCCAGCAAAAAGAAATAATATAAGGGTGAAATGATGCTTCCATTGTGTACTCCAGTAGTAGATTTATATGTTGTATTTTTCAAATTCTTCTAATTGTTTAATGCAATCTTTTGCCCAGTCAATTCGCATAGCAATATATTTTTGTCCAAAATCAGCTGTAAATTGCCAGTGTAAGGCGTCTAATTTGCTTTGACTAGACTTTTTATCCTCTAAGAATTTATTTCCTTTTGCAAGGCTATTTGAATGT
>CAYJFV010000137.1:813-2868 GCA_964369275.1 uncultured Desulfovibrionaceae bacterium | reverse complement strand
CTTTTTACTTTCTTTAGGGGAAAGGTTGCCTGCAAAAAAAACACTCATCAAAAATTCATTCTTTATCTTATTCAGAGCATATTCATCATTGCTAAGCCAAGTATAAAATGCTTCTTTGCCTTCGGCAGTTATTTCATAAATACTTTTATTAGGCTTATTTTCTTGTACAATTAGTTCGCTAGATATAAACTTTGCTTTTTCAAGCTTTTTAAGCTCAAGATATACATGACTACTTTGTGCATACCAAAATAAACCTAATGAAGACTCAAATAACTTCACAAGATTATAGCCACTCATCTTATTATACATCAAAAGCCCTAATATTCCATGCTGTAATGACATTATATTCTTCCTTATAAACAGAGTATAAAATTATACTAGTATAAAATTATAATAAATGCAAGTTGAATTAAAAAATTTAAATTGGTAGTTAGTTATTTAAAATTATGCATAAATTATTTTGATAGACTAATAGTATCTAATAGCTTATCTTTATGTGCATAAACTTCAACTTTAGGAATTAGCATGAAAATTGGAATTTTTGGTTTTAGTTGTGATATTAAAACTTCTTTGCTTAGTGCTTTAGCTTGTGCATACCCCCATGAAGATTTTGTAAACTTAGAAATGTCTAATTTAGATAGTCTATCTATTTTAGATGCATATTTTTATTTAGATACGCCAAGTAATATTTTTGCTAAAACAAGCAATTTAGAAGAACAGGAAATTACGACAAATAAAATTGCAGAAATTGCTCAATTATCTGAAATAGCAAAAGAATTTTCTAAAGAAGTAGTTATTTTTGATGAAGATATTGAAATGTGTGTACAATTTATGCAATTCTATCTTGAACTTTTTGCACAAAATAAATGTAATCCTGATGATGTAGCAAGACACTTGATTTCAGAAATTCCTAAAGACTTACTTTCAAAAAAGAATGTACTTGTCGTTGATTGTGATAGAACCGTATCTATAAATGATGTAAGTGCTACTTTCTTACAAGCTTTGTCTATTGATACTTCTCTTATAGGTGCAGTTTTTGGCAAAACTCGCTATAGTATGTATCAGTTTTATAAAATTATGGAACTTTACAGGCATTTTGACAAAGAAACATTAGAAAAAGCAATTTTAGAAGCCTATAGTAATTCTACATTAAAAGATGAAGTTGTAGGCATTTTACAGAATAATCAAAATGCTTTGTGTATTGGCTTATCAGCTGGTGCATTAATGGCTTGGCAATATATTGCAAAAAAAGACCTACCTTTACATGCTTTGTTTGGTAATATTTATGAAAGAGGTTACCTAGTAACGCCAAGTGTTAAAGAAGCAGTTGTAAAAGTTTTACAAGAAATGGATAAAAATGTAATTGCTATTGGCGATTCTATTATTGATATTCCAATGCTTGAAATGGCAAATAAAGGCTATTTAGTTTCCTATAGTTTTATAGGAAAAGGAGTAGAGCATTATTTACAAAAACAAGCGAAGCCTAAAATTAAACAGCTTTCTTTTACCAAATTCCCTTATGATAATGTTGAGATAGAAGATTTTTCTTTTTAGTTTTTTTTCTCTCCGAGGGCTAAAGGAACTAAGTCCCTTTAGAATCCCTAATGCAAAAATATCAAAAGCAGATTTATACCGAACTGCGTTCAGTATAAATCTGCTTTTGATATTTTTGGAAAGTACTATAAAATTATGTTGTTACATAAATTTTCGTGACTAAGGTTATTAATGGAAGTTAGGCTAAGGAATGGTAAATTGCTCTAGTGTAAAATTTTTAGCACTTGTTACACAAGTGAGGAATCTTTTTACGAAACTAAAGAATTATTAATGTTAATTGTTCATAGCTAAAACAGTTGAGCTTAATAAAATTGTAGCACTTAGCACAAACACTCACCCGTAGCACATGTCATTCTGAGAAGCGTAGCGACGTGAGAATCCAGGAAATCAAAATAAGTTTATCTATATCTAAAACGGACAAAAATAAGAAAATAAATTAAATAGCTACACTGAATTTCGGTAATGGGGGTTAAGGAAGAGGGGGCGAGGGGAGAGAACTAA
>CAYJFV010000137.1:0-803 GCA_964369275.1 uncultured Desulfovibrionaceae bacterium | reverse complement strand
CCCCCCCCCCCCCCCCCCCCCGCCCCCCCCCCCCCCCCCCCCCCGGGGAGAGAACTAAAGGGGGTGAATTTTGTTGATTTTTGCCTTATGACACGGAAAAAGGACATAAACTAAATTATAAAAAATGATATTTCTATATCCCTGTAAGATAAAAATCACCCCAAAATGAAATCCCCTTTTGGTTTCTCCCCAGAAAAAAGATAAAAAAATATTAATAAGTTAATCTACCATTAAAACAACCAAAAAATAACCCACAACCCTATAGACTTTACGCTTTAATCAAATTATGTTACTAAATATCTAGAACAAATTATAATAAATAAGAACTTAGGTATTTATGCAAAAAATATTACACTTTCTAAGTATATGTATACTCACAATTTCACTTACAGCATGTGCTAATAATTCCCCTATACAATCTTCTGGCGATATTGGCATTACCCCTAACTATGCACGCGAGGGTATTACAGGTAAACCCTATGTTGTACGCGGTGTTACCTACCACCCTCTTTTATCCGCCGAGGGTTTTATTGAAGAGGGCGAAGCTTCATGGTATGGGCCAGGTTTTCATGGTAAACTTACTGCTAATGGTGAAGTATATAACCAAAATGCAATGACTGCAGCTCACAAATACTTACCTCTAGGAACGTATGTTTATGTAACCAACCTAGAAAATGGTAAAATGATTTATGTAAAAGTTAACGATCGTGGACCATTTTTGCACGATAGAGTAATAGATTTATCAAAAAAAGGTGCTTCTGAACTTGGGCTTTTAGAACAAGGTGTAGGGCGTGTACGCGTAA
>CAYJFV010000136.1:0-5238 GCA_964369275.1 uncultured Desulfovibrionaceae bacterium | reverse complement strand
AACGTAAACTTCTTGAAAAACAAAAAGAAGGTAAAAAACGTATGAAAATGATGGGCAATGTGGAACTTCCGCAAGAAGCTTTCCTTGCTGCATTACGTGTTGATGAAGATTAGAAATAAGGCTGAGATACGCTGTAAAACTTGACAAATAACAATAAATTGCCTATAAACAACAAAATAAATTCAGGGGTGGAGCTATGCAAAAGAGTAATCTTATCAAGCAGATAGAAGATAACGCTCCTTTAGGCTTGCAAGCTTTGTGGGATTTTTCTGGTATACAAATTGAAAGTATACGTGAAGAATTTTCACATATTGCAGTTATGCTTGACCCTACCCTAGAAACTATCGAGCAAGCAATTTCACTTGGTGCAGATTTTATTTTAACGCATCATCCGCTTTCACTTTCGCCTTATAATTTAGGCAAGAGTGATGCTTTGTTTGCTATTGTTCAAAAGTTAATATCTAATAATGTTTTGCTTTATTCTGCACACACAAGTTTAGATGCCAATTTTGGTGGCTTTAGTTCTTGGCTAGCTTCTGACTTGAATTTACAAAATATCAGCGAGCTTGATTTAGCTGAACATTTTGGCGTAATTGGCAATTTAGAAAAAGCTATAAGCTTAGATGAACTATATAATAAATTATTACAATCAATGCCATTTATTTCTAAAAACGACTTTAGGCTTGTTGGCAAAAATTTAGCAAAAGAAGAAATTTTAGGGCTTTATGTGCAAAGAATTGCTTTTTGTACTGGCTCTGGCTCTGGCATGTACCCTATAGCAAGGGAACAAGGGGCGGATATTTTTATAACTGGAGATGTAAAATATCATACAGCACTTGATATTTCTACTGATATTTCAAGTAGTTCAATGCTGTTATTAGATGTTGGTCATTTTTCGTTAGAAGAAGAGATGATGCGTAGATTTAGCAAATATTTAGAGTCCACACTCGAAATACAAGTAAGTTTTATTTCTAGCAAAAATCCCTTTATAACCATAAATTAATTGGAGAAAGTATGAATCTTTATTTAAACCAAATTGAGCAACTTGTAGAATTGCAAAAGGTAGACGACCTTATTTTTGCATTAAACCAAAAGCTGAAAAATGTTCCAGCTCAAATTAGTTCTCTACAAGAAGAATTTGCTTTGTATGATTCGCAAAAAACACATATTGAAGATAAAATTCAACACTTGAATGAACAAAAGAAAAGAATTTCTCTTGTGATGGATGAAAACACTACTCGTGTAAGCAATAGTAAAACAAAGCTTGAGCAAGTAGAAAACGAACGTGAATATACAGCAGTTTCACGCGAGCTTGACAATATGGAAAGCCAAACAAAAATGCACGAAGAAGAAAGTAAGGCATTAAAAGAAGAGTTTGAATTACAAGAATCAAACTTAGCTGATATTATGGTTACTTGGACTTCTTTAAACGCTCAACTTGAAGAAGCACAAGCACAACTAGCTCAAATTACACAAGAAGCAGAAGCAGAATTAGCTCGTTTAAGCGAAGCACGTAAGGAAACAACTACACATATTCCTGCACCAATTCTTACACGCTATGAATTTATTCGTAAAAGATTAGAACACCCTGTTATTGTTAGTGTTAATGCTGGTATTTGTTCAGGTTGTAATATTGCAATTCCACCACAAGTTTATAATGAATTGCAAAGAGCACAACAAATTATTTCTTGTCCGAACTGTCAGCGTTTAGTTTTCTGGGAACAGCATTTTAAGAAAGAAGAAGCTGCTGAGGAAGTTAGTTCTGAAGCTGTTGAAGCAAGCGAAAGTGCTGAATAGGCATTTTATTTATATATTTTGAGTTATGCGGGTTATCGCTGTACTAGTAATAGTAGGGAGGAAAGTCCGGGCTTCATAAGGGCAAGATGCTGGGTAACACCCAGAGGGAGTAATCCTTGGATAGCGTCACAGAAAAGAACCGCCAGTTTTACTGGTAAGGGTGAAAAGGTGGTGTAAGAGACCACCAGTGCAGAAGGTGACTTCTGTAGTTGGACAAGCCCCATCCGAAGCAAGACCAAATAGGAGAATATGGCTGCCCTGCCATTTTTTAGGCAACTAAAAAAGTATTCTCGGGTAGGTTGCTCGAGCTTTGTAGTAATGCAAAGCCTAGATGAATGATAACCGCGTATGATAATAGTCATACGAACAAAACCCGGCTTATAGCAGACTCAAATCATTTTCAGTATGTAAATATGCGAAAGCATAACTTTAGCGAACGAGTAAAAACTACGCTTTTTACGAAGTGAGGATTTTGCGTACGAATGTACCAAAATCTTTATAAATGAAAAAAATTCCATTTTAACAGGTGATATTATGCAAACAAATAGCTCATGGGGCGGTCGCTTCACAGAAAAAGTATCGAATTTAGTTGAAATATATACTGAATCAATCAGTTACGATAAAAAACTATATAAAATGGATATTTTAGGCTCTAAAGCTCATGCAAAAATGCTTGCAAGTTGTAATATTATCACCGAAGAAGAAGCAAGCATTTTAAGAAATGGCTTAGATGAAGTTTTAAAAGAAATTGAAACAGGGCCTTTTGCATGGCATACTCACCTTGAAGATGTGCATATGAACATTGAAACAAGGCTTACTGAAATAGTTGGAGAAGTTGGCAAAAAACTTCATACAGCAAGAAGTAGAAACGATCAAGTTTGTTTAGATTTTAGGCTTTTTGTTTCTGAAAGTATGCGTGCATGGGCAAAGCTCACTAAAGAATTAATTGAAGTATTTGTTGGGCAAGCACAAAATCACGTACATACTTTACTTCCTGGTTGCACACATTTTCAGCCTGCACAGCCAGTTAGCCTTGCTCATCACTTACTAGCCTACGCCTTTATGCTAAAACGCGACTATGAACGCTTAGTTGAAGCTGAAAAAAGAGCAAGAATTTCACCGCTTGGTGCCGCGGCTTTAGCAGGCACAACTTATGCAATTCAGCCAAAAATTGTAGCAGAAGAACTTGGAATGTATGGTGTTTTCTCAAATAGTATGGACGCGGTAGCTGATAGGGATTATGTGCTTGAAGGCTTATTTTGTGCTTCAACTATAGCAATGCATTTATCACGTTTTTGTGAAGAGCTGATTATTTGGTCTAACCCACAATTTGGCTTTGTTCGCCTTAGCGATAAGCATACAACAGGTTCTTCGATTATGCCGCAAAAGAAAAACCCAGATGTTGCAGAGATAATGCGTGGTAAAACAGGTAGAGTTTATGGTAACCTGTTCAATTTATTTACTCAAATGAAAGGTATTCCGCTTACATATAACCGCGATTTACAAGAAGACAAAGAAGCATTTTTTGATACCGATGCAAACATTTCTCTTTCACTTGCAGTAATGGCTGAAATGCTAGAAAGTGCTGTTTTCAATAAAGAAAATATGAATGCTGCAATGGCTAAAGGCTTTTTAAATGCCACTGAATATGCTGATTATCTCGTAACTTTAGGTGTACCATTTAGGGAAGCACACCATATTACAGGTAAAACTGTGGCGTATGCAGAACAAAATGCAAAAAAACTTGAAGAGCTTAGCTTAGAAGAATTTAATAATGAAGTTCCTGAAAAGTATAAATCGCAAGGAATTGTAATTGATAAAGAAGTTTATGTGGTGCTTGACTATAAAACTGCGGTTGCTCGTAGAAATCAGCATGGTGGAACAGGCTTTGATTCTATAAATACTCAGCTAAACGAACTAACAAACTTCTTAGCAAATATTAAGTAAAAAGAATTTTTAGCCATGTCAAAGAAAAAAATATATATAGCGTCAAGCTTTCGCCATATACACGCTGTTCAACTTTTAGAGCGTCAACTCATTACAATGGGCTATGAAATACTAGACTGGACAAGAAAAGCTAGTGTTCCTGAAGGCTTAACTCCTGCACAACGTCGTGAATGGATGGATACTGATAATAATGGTGGAACTGTATTTGCTTTTTGCCATGAATCGTGTACCAGTGCAGATTTAGTTATTTATCTTGGGCAATCTGGGCAAGATGCTGGCGTTGAAATTGGCATGGCAAAAGCAAGTAATATTCCAGTGTTAGGCATAAGAGGGCCGCTAGAATATGCAGGGCTTATGCTTTATGGCTCTTGCACAACTTGGGTTGATAGCATAGGGCATGCACTATTAATTCTTGAAAGACTAGCTAGTTGTGATGTAAAAGATTTTACAAAAAAACTAGTTAGCCTAAAAAAAGAAACAAAAGCTGAAGCCCTAAAATTAGCCGATTAACTCTACTACCTATTGATTTTATTGACTTATAAATTTACTATGCCAAATTTTCCTAACAAAAGAAAATACTGCCTAGTAGCATGTCATATTACTGACAAAGGTTAAATTTAAACATATACAATATCAGCTAGTTACAGAAATAGTTTTGATTTTTTAGAAATGGCATACATCTTGCTAAAGTAATTCAAACAAGGAGTTATTTATGAAAGATTATGAAATTTCACACGAGTCTATGCTACTTAGTCCTGAAAATTATAACCTACCTTTATACTTATCTAGCCAAGAAGCTAGTGCAAATATGAAATATATTGAAACTGATATTCGTAATGGCTTATCAAATTCACTAGGCAATTTATGCCATTCTGTTCGCATACTTTTATTATTGCTTGAAGAAAATAATATTATTAATTTACTTCCAGAAGTTGCACTACCGCAATATTTTGAAGCTCTTGATAAAATTACACAAGGTGCAGTTGATTCAGTAACTCAAATAACAAAATCTCAAGAATTTGACGGCATGAAGTTTTTAGATACCTACCCTGAATTTGAATGTAATATTCTTCAATAACTATTTGTTGTAATAAAATTTATAAAGCCTTACTTTTTGAACAGAGTAAGGCTTTTCCATTTATAATATCAAATAATTAAAAGTATTATTATGTATATACAATTGGTAATTTTTTAACACATTTTTTTCTATTGCTACTTAGTCTAGTATATGCTATTTAGACAACTTACTTTAAACAATTCTTAAAGAGGAAACACTATGTTATTTGCTGCTTTGGCTATAATTGCAGGCCTTATTGTGCTTATTTGGAGTGCAGATAAATTTGTTGACGGTGCTGCAGCTACCGCAAAAATTTTCGGCATGCCTACTTTATTAATTGGTATGGTTATTGTTGGTTTTGGTACTTCTGCACCTGAAATGGTAGTATCTGCTTTTGCAGCCCTTGAGGGTAACCCTGGTATTGCTCTTGGTAATGC
>CAYJFV010000135.1:0-5280 GCA_964369275.1 uncultured Desulfovibrionaceae bacterium | reverse complement strand
TTGATTTTTTAAATTAATTCTTTTCTTGTGTAATTTATTAAAACAAAAAGGAAGTTAGGGGTATATAAACCAAACCTTAACTTCCTTTTATTATTCTTCAATTTCTTCTTCTGCTTCTTCTGCTTCGTCATTATCATCATTGAGGTAAATTTCAATTAATCCTTGTGGTGGTGTAATAATAATTTCACCCTCTTCAAGGTTTATCACCTCAACAAATTCCTCAACTGCGGGAAGTAGAATTTCTTCATTCTCTTCAGATTTTATAACCCAAATTTCTTGCCCTGCCATGAAGTCTATTTTTTCTAATGTGCCTAAAAAATGTTCATCAACTTCATCTTCATTATTTGCAATTGCATAAGCTAAATCTTCTGCTTTTTTCCAGTAGATATCAAGCCCTATTAGTTGGTGAACATACACTTCATCATCAGTTTGAGCATTTGCAACATCGCCTAAGGCAAGCTTATTTTTCTTTAAAAATTCACGCATAACTTCGGCATCTATACAAATTTCATAATTTCTATAGCTTTCAGCCTTATTTCTATCTTTGCAGTCCGCTAGATTAATAATAACATGATTTGAAGCCTGACGATATTTAGGAATTTTTACATCAATTTTCTTATTTGGATTTGCCTGTGGTCTAATAACTAAAGGAGCTTTAAGCAGAAAAAGAGAGTCTGCGTAATATTGAACGCAGAGCTCCCCTTTAATTCCATGAGGTCTAGTAATAAGACCGATCACTAAATATTGATTATTCAATGATTTCTAACACTACACGCTTGCGTGCTTTTGCAGATGTTGCACCGAGAAGAGTTCTAATAGCACGTGCAGTACGGCCTTGTTTGCCAATAACTTTACCTAAGTCTTCTTTAGCTACTGAAAGCTCAAGAACACTAGTTTGTTCAGCTTCGACTTCGCCAACTTTAACATGTTCAGGGTTGTCAACTAAAGCTTTTGCGATGTACTCTACTAAATCTTTCATGTATAAAATTCCTTTAATCTCTACAGATCTTTGAGATTGGGAGGCCTAAGCCCCCTATAAAACCCTGCTTCAAAAATATATTTTTCAGCAATGTAAACCTAACAAGAAAAATTTCTTGTTTATAAAACTAATTAAGCTTTGTTAGCTTTAATAAGTGACTTTACTGTATCGCTTGGAGTAGCACCAAGTTCAATCCATTTAGCAACTTTTTCTTGATCGATTTTAACTTCAGCTGGATTTGTATTTGGGTTATAGTAACCTAAAAATTCAAGCGGTCTTCCATCGCGACGAGTTTCGCTGTTGATAGCCACAATGTGGTAAAAAGGACGTTTTTTAGAACCTGTGCGTGTGAGACGTAATTTAACTGCCATGTGAATTTTCCTTTCGTGACTTTGAGGTCATCTTTTCTTTTTCTTTTTTTGTTTTTTTGTTGCTGATTTGGTACTACTTGGTTTTGAAAAACCAGGCATACCCATTCCACCAAAATTCCCTAAACCGCCTAGTCCACCTAAGTTGTTAGACAAGCCACCCATTCCAGGCAAGCCGCCCATACCAGGCATTGAACCACCCATACCTTTTGGCATTTGCATACCCTTAGGCATTTGCGGCATTTTTCCGCCACCCATCATACCTGACATCATTTTACGCAATTGTTCAAATTGCTTGATGAGCTGATTGACTTGTGCAACGGTTGTGCCAGAACCTTTCGCTATACGCTCTTTCCTACTCGCATTAATTAAATCAGGGTTACGCCTTTCTTTAACTGTCATCGAGTCGATAATGGCTTCAGTGCGTGCAAGTTCCTTTTCTGCACCACCAAGTTGTTCAAGCTGAGAAGATAATGCACCCATGCCAGGTATCATTTTCAAAATAGACTGAAATGAACCAAGACTTTTCATGCGTTTCATTTGCACCTTGAAATCTTCAAAGTCAAACTTAGCTTTCTTCATCTTCTTGACTAAAGCTTCCGCTTCTTCTTCGTCTATTGTGCTTTGTGCTTTTTCTAATAAAGTTAGCACATCGCCCATACCAAGAATTCTTGAAGCTATACGGTCGGGATGGAAATATTCCATTTCCGAAAGTTTTTCACCAACACCAACTAACTTTACAGGAGCACCTGTTACTGAACGAATGCTAAGTGCAGCACCACCTCTTGCATCGCCGTCCATTTTAGTTAGAACAACACCTGTTAAACCAAGCTGTTCATTAAAGCTAGTTGCCACGGTAACCGCATCTTGACCAGTCATCGCGTCTGCTACAAATAAAATTTCTTGTGGAGAAACCGCAGCTTTAATAGCTGAAAGTTCATTCATAAGAGCTTCATCAATATGCAAACGACCCGCTGTATCAAGAATTACGAGGTCATAACCTTCCTCTTTCGCTATGCGTAATGCATCCTTTGCAATCTCAACAGGATTCATTTCTACAGAAGAGTTATAACAAGGAATATTTAATTGCTGTGCAAGTGCCTTAAGTTGGTCAATTGCCGCAGGTCTGTATATATCACAAGGAACTAAATAAGGCGTTTTCTTATCTTTACGAAGTAAATTTGCTATCTTCGCAGAGGAAGTTGTTTTACCAGAACCTTGCAAGCCCACCATTAGGAATATTGAAGGTTTACTACCTACTTGCAATGTAGTTTGTTCACCACCAAGTAGCTCTACTAATTCATCATTAACAACTTTAATCAATTGCTGTGATGGATTAACGCCTTTCATTACTTGAATGCCAAGAGCTTTTTCTTTCACCCTTTCAATAAAGTCTTTTACAACTTTAAAGTTTACATCAGCCTCTAATAACGCAAGGCGAACTTCACGCAAAGCATCCTGAATATTATCTTCAGTTAGCTGTGCACGCCCAGTTATTGACTTAAAAGCAGAGGTAAGCCTATCTGATAGACTTTCAAACATACAAGTATCCTAAGTTAGCTTTATATTATCCGCATAAATACGAATAATAACGTTTATGAATAATAGAAAATGCATTATTTGTCAATAGCAAGTAACCTATTGAAAATATATGCATTTATTTAATTTACTTTTATAAAAATATTAAATAATTTCAAACACATTGAAAAAATATGATATTTCATAAGCTGCACTTTCAGGTGAATCAGAACCATGAGTAGAATTTTCACGCATTGATAGTGCATATTTTTTACGTAATGTACCTTCTGCTGCTTCTTCTGGGTTAGTTTTTCCCATAAGTTCACGGTATTTTCCTATGGCATTTTCACCCTCAAGCACTGAACACACTACTGGGGCAGAAGTCATATATTCCACAAGAGGTTCAAAAAATTCTTTTCCCTCATGCACTGCATAAAAGCCCATTGCCTGTTTTTTTGTAAGGTGAATTTTCTTTAAAGCAACAATTTTCAGCCCACTTGCCTGAATATCTGCCAAAATTTGCCCTTCAATATTACGTCTTGTTGCATCAGGTTTAATTATCGAAAAAGTTCTTTCAAGCATGAAACACTCCATTTTTAAAGATTACTTTTGACTATAAAAAACTATATATTTTTTATCACATAATTGCAAGTATTTATAGTGTCGATTTTTATAGTAACACGGCATTTCAATTTGAAGCAAGATACTTTACTTTTTTCCCTTACTGATGCAAAGCTTCCCTTAGTACGCGTATTTGGTCACGCACTTGTGCGGCTTTTTCAAATTCTAAATCTTTTGCAAATGCACGCATTTCTTTTTCTAATTTTTCAATTAAATGAGCTAAGTCTTTTGGTGAAGTTGGTATTTCAAGTGGTTTATGCTCTAACCTTTCTCTACCTTTACCTTTTTTCTTCCCTTCTATTGGTGTATAGAGGTCATCTAGTGAAGTATCAATAGCTTTAATAATAGTTTTTGGTACTATATTATGTTCTTCGTTATGTTCTAACTGCTTTGTTCTTCTACGCTCGGTTTCTTCCATAGCCGCTTGCATAGACTTTGTTACTCTATCAGCATACAAGATAACTCGCCCATTTTCATTACGAGCCGCACGCCCGAAAGTTTGAATAAGTGAAGAAGTTGAGCGTAAAAAGCCCTCTTTATCCGCATCTAGTATTGCAACAAGCGAAACCTCTGGAATATCAAGCCCTTCACGTAGCAAGTTAATACCTATAAGCACATCAAATTCGCCAAGCCTCAACGCTTTTAGAATTGCCACACGCTCCAACGTGTCAATATCCGAGTGAAGATACCTTGAATTAACACTCATCTGCTTAAAGTAGACACTAAGTTCTTCTGCCATTCTTTTTGTAAGCGTTGTAATTAAAACACGTTCATGCCTTGCCGCACGTTCACGGCATTCACTAAGTAAATCTTCCATTTGCCCCTTAGTTGGGCGAACTTCAATAATAGGGTCAAGCAAGCCAGTAGGGCGAATTATTTGCTCTGTCACTAATCCTTGGCTTTGCTCTAGCTCCCATTTAGCTGGTGTTGCCGAAACAAAAATACTTTGATGAACCCTTTGTAAATATTCCTCAAACATTAAAGGTCTATTATCAAGAGCCGACGGAAGCCTAAAACCATAATTTACAAGCGTGTCTTTACGCGATCTATCACCTTTATACATAGCCCCAATTTGAGGTATTGTTTGGTGCGATTCATCAATAAACATAAGAAAATCATCAGGGAAATAATCAAGCAAAGTTGAGGGAGCTTCGCCCTCTTTTCTATTATCTAAGTGCCTTGAATAGTTTTCAATACCGTTACAGTAACCAAGTTCTTGCATCATTTCTAAGTCAAGTTGCGTTTTCTGCTCTAGCCTTTGTTTTTCAACTAAGTGGTTTCCATTTTCAAAATGTATAAGCCTGTGCATAAGCTCTTCACGGATATCAGACATTGCACGGACTAAATTTTCCCTATCCGACACATAGTGAGAAGCAGGATAGATAATTGTTTTTTTCATTCGCCCAAGCACATTTCCTGTAAGTGGGTCTATTTCAGAAATACTATCAATTTCATCGCCAAAAAAATCTAATCGTAACGCTTTTTCATGCTCATAAACAGGAATAATTTCAAGCACATCACCACGAATACGAAAAGTTCCACGATGAAAATCAATATCATTTCTTGAATACTGCACATCTACCATTTTAGAAATAAGGCTTTCCATACTTGTTTTCATGCCAACTTCAACAGGTATCATCAATTTAGCATAGTATTCTGGCGAGCCAAGCCCATATATGCACGAAACAGAGGCTATAATTATAACATCTTTTCTTGTAAGCAAAGAATGCGTTGCAGCGTGGCGGAGTTTATCTATATTATCATTAATAGCAGAATCTTTTTCTATATAAGTAT
>CAYJFV010000134.1:0-5283 GCA_964369275.1 uncultured Desulfovibrionaceae bacterium | reverse complement strand
CCCACGTAAGCCATTTTCACCACTATATTCAGTAATTGCTTTAAAATGTTCTTTACCAATTAAAGGGGGGTGTCCACTTTTATTTTCAAAATACGGAATTAATATACTATTACTTGGTTTAGCTTCAAATTCTGTAATAAGTTTTGTTAAAGTTGTATGCTTAGTCAAAGCATTGTCGACAGGAAAAAGAAAGCTTGCTTCAAATTGCTTTTTGCTTTCACACAAAGCTTTAAAACCCGTTTGAATTGAGCTAAACATGCCACTATCAAAATTTTTATTTTCTACAAATGTAATAGAATTTAAATGTGCATATTCTGCTTTTACAGCTTGAATTATTTCTTCTTTTTTATAGCCCACAATAATAATAATATTTTCAATTCCACTTTGTAAGCAGGTATCAATACAAGCAAAAATCATGCACTTGTGTTTTGAAAATGGCAAAAGTGCTTTTATACCCTTTGCCATGCGTGAAGAATACCCTGCCGACAATATTAAGGCAGAATATAGATTATTTTTATTAGAGCTATTTAAATTCATTTACAAAATACCTGCACGCCATTGAATAAGTTCACCTGCAATACTTATTGCAATTTCTTCAGGAGTTTGTGCCCCAATACTTAAACCAATTGGAGAGTGAACTTTTTCAAAATCTTCTTTAGTATAGCCAATTTTCATTAAAAAGTCGTAGGTGCTTTGTCTTTTGGTTATGCTTCCAATCATGCCAAAGTAACCAGCTTTTGTTCTTAGGGCGGCGGCTAGAGCATCTCTATCTCTTGCATGCCCACGGGTAAGAATTATTATACCGTCTTGTGCTGCAATAGTACGGCCTTGCAAGTATTTATCTATTTCTTGTTCATCTAATGAGGGAAGAACAATTGTATTTGCTTTTGGAAAACGTGCTTGGTTAGCAAACTCAGCCCTGTCATCAAGTGCAATTACCTTAAAATCAAGGTATGTTGCAATTTTTGCTAATTCACAAGACACATGCCCTGCACCAAATAAGTGTAAAGTATATTTTTTAACATTTTTTTCAAAAATATATTCATAAGGTTCAGTAAATAAACTGCTAATTTGCTTGAATGATTTATTAAAAGCTATATGTGCTTCTACTTCTTTTGTTATATTTTCTAAACCAAAATCACTATAAGTTGCTTTATCAGCAAAGATTAGACTTTTTGCTAATAAAACTTCTTGCGTTTCGTTATGAGCTAAATTACCAAGTGAAGCCCTACCTGCTAATGTATCTATTTTTTCATCATTCTTTTTTGCTTGAATACGTGTAACAAGCACACATTCATCGCCCTCGTTTTTTGCTTTTGAAAATCCTTGATATAGCTGAATATTTTCTTCAGTAGCAGGTATGTATTCTAGCAATAGGCGTAAGTCGCCACCGCATACCATATCCATATCAGTTGGGGCTGCACTGCCTTTTAAATCAAAATACATAATATAGGCATTATTCATTAAATTTTCTTTATTTGTGCTATACATTGAATGGGCAAGTTCAATTGCTTTTGCTTCGTAAAGCCCACCGCCTATGGTGCCAGCTATAGACTTATCGTCCCTTACAATCATTTTTGCACCAGAAGTTCTTGGTGTAGAGCCATGATGTTCGATAATAGTTACTTCAACCATAGCTTTTTTATTTTCTAAACTTTGCATGATAATATTGTGTAATGATTCCATTTTAAACTCCTGATGTTATAATAAACCTGTAAGATGTCTTATATTTTTCTTAGCTGTAATAATATTATTTTTCTTTTCAGCTTCTGTTTTATTTATTAGCGTATCTAAACTATTTGTATTTGTAGCTTGAACCTCATCAGTATATAAATTTCTTTTAAAAATTTCAAGGTATTCACTCATAGAACAGATATAAAATTTTTCAATTTCCATTTGTATATGTGAAGAATTTTTATTAAATTGTATAAGATTAAACTTTGTGCCAAAAGCTTGCTTTAGATCTTCTAACTGATTTGTTTTGTCTTTAATATTTCCAACAATATCAACGCCAACCAAGAGAATTTTTTCTAATGTATTTGCATGAGTTAATTCACAAATATCAAAATCAGCAAGGCTTGCTTCATTGTAACTAAAGAAAAAATTCTGAAATTCTGAAAAATGTATTATTCCTTTAGACCTTGTAATAGCTTGGCTTATTCTACCTTCAATTTCAAGGCATGGCACTTGCGAACCACAGGGGCATTTTTTCGAAATAATTCTACCCTTATCGCCTATTCTATAGCGTATAAGTGGCATGGCTTCCCGAGTAAATGTTGTAATTAATATTTCGCCAAAATTATCGTTTTCTACTGGTTTTAAATTATCATCAACAATTTCAATGTATAAATCTAAGGCTCGCAAGTGCAAAGCCTTATGTGCCATGCACTCTACCGCACCACCAAAGCCAAATTCAGTTACGCCATAATGATCAAAGACTTCGCAATTTAAATTTTGTGCAAGTTGTTCTTTTAATTCTTCTGAAGCGGTATCGGCACTAAGTAAAACCTTTGTAATTGAATGGCTTATGCTATTTTCATTTATATATGAAGAAATATTCATTATATGCCATGGAATAGCCACAACACAAGTTGCTTCAAATTCAACAAGTTCTTTAGCTAATTTCTGGTAATCTATCGAAAATTCAAATACTCTGCAGGGAATATGTAGCCTTTCCATAGCTATTGAAAATAAATGCCCAATACTACCTATTCTTTCACCTGACATAAGCATTGCAACTTTATCGCTTGTATTACGCAAAATATATTGCATACCAAAAAAGAAAAATTGTATGGTGCTTTCAAAATCTTTCTCAGAACAATAAATTCTTTTTTTATTTGTACTATTTGAGCTTGTGCCAGAAGTTTCTACACTTACTAAGCCCTCAATGCTATCTTGAGCAATTGCTAAAAATTGCAAACTATCTTGTGCCAATGAAGAAACTTCCGTAACGGGAATTGCTTGTATTACTTCATGAAATTTTTTATCTATTTCATCTTTTTCAATATTATTTTCTTTAATTTGTGTTTGTAAAGATGAAAGTAAGTTTTCAAAATTAATAGTTAAATTTTTATAAAAAAGGCTATTTTCCTTTGCGTATTGCCCTATTGATAGCAATGCTTCATAACGCCAAAGGCTTAAGTATTTATCAAAATCTTTTTCATTTTTTAAAACTGTATCATAATAACTTTCAAAAAAAATTTTTGCTTGAAAGTCTAAACCATAAAAAGAAATGTCGTCTAAGTTATAACATTCTAAAGCTTTATTTGGAATAGAAGTACAACTTTTATATAATCTACTAAAGTAATTCAAAACTATACCTACCTATAAAGAGCTTTACCTTCTATAGAAGTTAAATTGTACGCACAAAAGGGAATTAATGCTTCCTTGCCATCGTAAATATGTATACAGCAATTTTGTAAACGCTCTAAATCTATTGTCGACACATCTTGAAATGCCATACATGAAATACTAAAAGTTTTGGCACGAGCTTTTTTTATAAAATCATCAAAAGCGTTTAAATTGTATTTTTCAAGAGTTTTTTGTGTTTTAGACTCTATATCTTCAACATTTTGCCAGTATTTTATAGTTGTTTCAATGCTTCTTGTTGGGGCATCGTCTTTTTCAATTGGTTCACAGCCGCAGTCGTTACTTGCTTTTGGTATATATTCTAGTTCGTTATTATCTTTTACATAATACCTACAATTGAAAGAGCAAAGACTATGCTCGCATGAAGAGGGGGAGGCGTGTTCAATTTGTACGCATCCTTTACTTTGGTTTGAAATTTTTTGAAGTACTTCTGGTAAAGTTATATGTTTTCGGTTTTTTGTAAGTGAATTTCTGCCAGAGAACGTCATTGGTTGAAAATGAATACCGCGAACATGCGGGAAGCGAGCTAGTGCAAAATCTAGTAACTCGCCTATATTATTATCGTTTATTCCTTCAACTAAGGTTGAAACTAGCATAACACCTAAGTTTGCTTTTGTGCAGTTTTCAATTGCTTTTTCTTTTATTGATTGTAGAGCTTTACCACGAATTTGTTTATGAATTTCATCATTTGTGCCATCAAATTGTAAAAACACCCAAGAAAGGCCTGCATTTTTTAACTCTTTAGCAAAATTTTCATTTTCAGCAAGTAAA
Organism: uncultured Desulfovibrionaceae bacterium; assembly: GCA_964369275.1. Classification (GTDB taxonomy): domain Bacteria; phylum Desulfobacterota; class Desulfovibrionia; order Desulfovibrionales; family Desulfovibrionaceae; genus CAYJAZ01. The sequence goes on along the minus strand of CAYJFV010000134.1, from coordinate 1,143 downwards.
ATTCCATTAGTATTTAGCTGAATTGCAGAAAATAAAGGGCTTGCGTATTTAATTACATCTAATAAATGTGGATATAGTGTAGGTTCACCGCCTGAAAGTTGTAGTATTGCGGAGGAAACTTTTTTATGAAGAAAATTTATTTTTTCTATTGTTTTTTCAAGTGGTATAAAATTTTGCGTGCCTACTGTTTTTGAACTTGCAAAACATACAGGGCAATGCAAATTGCACTCTTCGCAAAGCTCTAGTAATACGGTGCAGGTTTTTTGGCTATGGTTTTGGCAAAGCCCGCAGGTGGTAGGGCAATCTAAATGCGAGTGAACACGCTGTTTTACTTGTTTTTGAAGTGGTGAATTAATATTTTTCCAAGTAGTGTATTCTGGCATTCCACGCCAAATAGGGGCAGAAAATTCACCATGTTCTTTACATTGCTTTACTATTTGAATTTCTTCATTATTCCTAACAATATGTGCAGGAATATTTTTTAAACATATAGGACAGACTGAACGTGTTTCTTCAATAATTTGCATAAATAAAATCTAAAACCTAAGAAGTGGTTGAAATTAAGATGAAGTTGAAATCTCGTAAGGGTCGATACCGTATTCAGAAAGTAGTAACAAAGTTTTATCAAAAGTTTTTGCAACAATTGCACCGCATTTGATATTATCCATTACTCTGTTTGTACATTCTTTGTTATCAGAGCAAGAAATACCTAGAAGTTCATCGCAAGTTAGGTGATTAAATTCTTCTTTGAACCAATTTGTTAGTTCATCAAGAAGCATTTCTTCTTCTTTTTTTGCTTCTTCAAAATCATTACCTTTTGCGGTATACATTGAAAGCATGCAAGCAGCACCTGCTAAAGCACCGCATATTTGCCCTGTATTTGCAATTCCTTGAGATAAACCACCCATTGATTTAATAAGTAATTCATTCTCTTCGCCAAGCATTCTTAAAGTGCCAATGATAATAATTTGAGCACAAGAATAGCCTTTACTACCAAGTTCCAAAGCTAATATTTCACTATCTGTCATATTGACTCCATTTATTTGGTGATTTTTTGTTTATAAGACAAAAAATATTTTGACGAAATAAAAACTCAAAAAGACCATACACGCTAAATTGAGGATTTTTACGAATTGTAGGAGG
>CAYJFV010000133.1:0-5305 GCA_964369275.1 uncultured Desulfovibrionaceae bacterium | reverse complement strand
TGACGTGGGTTCTTAGGGAACTGACCTTCCCTAAGCCGTCGGAGACATAAAAAAAGAAAAAATATATTATATTACAAATTAAAATGACGTGCAGTAGAAGAATAAAAAATAGATTTGAATTAATTTATAATATTGAATATCGAATTTTATTCAAACATATTACCTAAGTAAACGCTTTTTGCTAATTCATTGCTTTTAATTTCATCGGGGCTACCGTTTAATATTACTTTACCTTGGTACATTAAATAGGCTCTGTCGCAAATTTCTAGGGTTTCGCGTACGTTATGATCTGAAATAAGCACGCCAATTCCTTTGTTTTTTAAATGGCCAATAATTTGTTGAATATCATCAACGGCTATGGGGTCAATGCCTGCAAAGGGTTCGTCGAGAAGAACAAATTCAGGGTTTCTTATTAGGCAACGGGCAATTTCTAGTCTTCTACGCTCACCACCTGAAAGGTAGGATGCGTAAGATTTTTCAAGTCTAGTTAGGCTAAATTCCTCTAATAATTCGTACGCTCTTTCTTTTTGTTCTTTTTTTGAAAGCTTTGTATGTTCAAGAATAATTTGCAAATTTTGGTATACAGTAAGTTTTTTGAAAACAGAAGATTCCTGTGGTAAGTAGGAAAGCCCAATTCTTGCTCTTTTAAATAGTGGAAGTTTGGTAATTTCTTTGTTGTTTAAATACACTTGCCCAACAGTTGGGCTAACAATGCCAGTAAGCATGTAGAAAGTTGTTGTTTTACCTGCACCATTAGGGCCAAGTAAGCCAATAACTTCGCCTTTTTGCATTTGTATAGAAACAGAAGTCACTACTTCTTTTTGCCCGTAGCGTTTTAGTAAATCTTTAGCTTCAAGTGTTACCATAGCATTTTCCAAAATTAAAATTCAAACTTTCTTAAAATTCCAAACCAACTTTATTAAAATTCAAACCCGTCTTGGCTTGAAAAAATAGCTTCAACACGCTTATTTCCGCCAATTACTTCACTTCTGTTTTGCTGCATATAATAGCGAATTTCTTCGCCAGTAAGTGAATTAACACCCTCTTTTAGTACGGGATTTTCTTGCATAATAAGCAAGGCATCACTTGCTTCATATATAGCCCTTCCACAACTTCCAGAATTATTACCGTATTTCATTCTTACATCATCTTGTGCAATAATACGTGTAATTTCGCCAGATTGTAAGCTTGCCATTGGGTCGTTACTTTGCTCGGCAGAATTTAGGTATACAGTAATATTTTCAGCCCAAAGCATAAATTCAGCACGCTGAATTTCTACTTCACCTGTAAAAGTTACAGTGCTGTTTGCTGAATCATAGTTCATGGTATCTGCACTTACTCGTGTAGGAATAGCAGAGGAGTTTGTATTGTCAGTATCTTGTGCAAAGCTTATAGAACTATATGTTATAAAAGCTAGAAAACTTAGTATTATAGTTAGGTATTTGAACATTTTTATCTCTGTAAGTATTTATATATAGAAAATTATTTTAGGAATTTATTATTATCATCATTAAAAATAAATACAACATTTTTCTGTGCTTGTATATTGTTTTTTGTTGTATCCCACGTAATTACATCTGCACTGCCTTGCATGCTTGGGCTAGAAATATTGGCCTTTTGTGGAAAGGTAAATATTTCATTTTCAGTATTATATTCAAGTAGAGGTGTATTGATAACAAAAGTATCTTGAGTTAGTACTACATTACCAGCTAAAAGCAGTTTTGTGTTGTCTTCAATAAGCCTGCCAGTGTCGCCTTTAGCGGTAATATCATCATGGCTTGCATTGTCATTATATACTGTAATGTAAGGCTTATGGACTGTTAAATCGGCATTTTCAGCTGAATAGTTAGCCCAAGTTGCATTCAATGCCCATTCTATTTTGCCATTATCGCCTTGAACTATATCTATTCCAGCAAGAGCCAATTGTAAATTATCTCTATCTTGCTGTAATTCTTGCAATTCTTCAAGTTTAAAGATTTCAGATTCTTTTAATTCATCAATACTACTTACAACTTCTCTTACTATAAAAACTTGCGACAGGGCGTAAAGTATCCCTGAAAAAAGAATAATATAGATAAGTGGAAGTAAGTATTTTCGCATTTAGTATTTTATCCAAAGCTTGGCTAATTCATCACCACTTTTTCCTAGCATAGCAAAAATATGCTCAAAGGCTTCTCGTACAGCCCCATCTCCACCATGTTTAGTTGTGATAAATTTCGCGGCTTCTTTTGTTTCTTTACACGCATTTGCTACGGCTATAGGGTAACCTACTGTTTTCATTGGTGCTAAATCAATCCAATCATCACCAATATATGCCATTTCTTCCCATTCAAAATTATACTTTTGCTTAATTTCTTCAAGTGGAGCATATTTTGAATAGTAGCCTGCATAATAATCTTTTACGCCAAGCCCTTCCATTCTAGTGCGAGCAGCTAAATCTTCCCTGCCAGTAATAACAGCAACTACAATATTTAGATGATCTAAAGCAGTTTTAATTGCTATACCATCTTGGGTATTAAAGCACTTTGTTACGCGGCCTTCGCTATCAAAGTAAAGCTTGCCATCGGTACAAACGCCGTCAATATCAAGTACAATACACTTTATCATTTCATGTTTCACTTATAATTATTGTCTACTTTTTAAAGTAGCTGCAATAAATTCACGGAATAATGGGTGCGATTTCATTGGGGTAGACTGAAACTCTGGGTGGAATTGGCAAGCTAAGAACCAAGGATGATCTTTAAGCTCTACAATTTCAATAAGTTCACCATTAGGACTTGTGCCTGAGAATACCATACCTGCTTGTTCAAGCTTTGCTTTATATTCAATATTAAATTCGTATCTATGGCGGTGTCTTTCCATAATTTCAAGGCTGTTATACGCTTTTTGAGCATTAGTGTCTTCAGCTAAAACACAAGGGTAAGAACCAAGACGCATTGTTCCGCCTTTGTCACTTTCAACATCACGTTTTTCAATAGCTTGTGTGCGGAAATCGAACCATTCTGTCATAAGGTAAATTACTTTATCTTGACATACAGTATCAAATTCTTCAGAGTTTGCAGTAGCAATACCTGCTATATTTCTAGCAAATTCAATAACAGTACATTGCATACCAAGGCAAATTCCAAAGAAAGGTAGTTTTGTTTCACGAGCATAGCGAATAGCTTCAATCATACCCTCAACACCGCGGTAGCCAAAACCACCAGGCACAAGAATACTATGACAGCCCTCACATTTTTCAGCAACGTTTTCAGCTGTAACTTCTTCTGAATTGATATATTTTAATTCAACTTTTACTTGGTTTGCAATACCAGCATGCATTAATGATTCGTGCAGGCTTTTATATGCTTCTTTTAGCTCAACATATTTACCAACAATACCAACAGTTACGCGAGCTTTAGGATTATCGCAAATTTCAATAATACGCTTCCAGTCTGTTAAATCAGGTGTAACTGAAGGTAGGTTTAATAGGCTAGCAACCTTTTTATCAAAGCCTTCTTCATAGAATTTTAAAGGCACTTCGTACACATTCTTTACATCTACACTAGAGAAAACAGCGTCTGAATCAACATTACAGAAAAGAGCAATTTTTCTTTTTACGTCTTGAGCAATAGGTTGCTCGCAGCGGCAAAGAATAATATCTGGCTGAATGCCAATTGAAAGTAATTCTTTAACGCTATGCTGTGTTGGCTTTGTTTTATGCTCGCCAGCAGCTTGAATATATGGAACAAGAGTTAAATGGATATTTAAGCAGTTTTCACGCCCAAGTTCTGAACGGAACTGACGTATAGCTTCTAAAAATGGTAGGCCTTCAATATCGCCAACAGTACCACCAATTTCTACTAAAATAACATCTGGTGCGTCTGCCGCTTCGGCTAAAGAACGCATGCGTAACTTAATTTCATCGGTAATATGTGGAATAACTTGAACAGTACCACCAAGGTAATTCCCACGGCGTTCTTTTTGAATTACGTCAAAGTATACACGCCCAGAAGTTGTGCTGTTATTGCGGTTTAATGCTGTACCAAGGTAACGTTCATAGTGGCCTAAATCAAGGTCAGTTTCGGCACCATCTTCTGTAACATACACTTCACCATGCTGAAATGGACTCATAGTACCAGGGTCAACATTGATGTATGGATCAAGCTTTTGAATAGTTACTTTTAATCCGCGTGCTTGAAGCAATGCACCAAGTGAAGCCGCCGCAAGGCCTTTACCAAGTGAAGAGAGAACGCCGCCAGTTACAAAAATATATTTAGTACGCATAACAAATCCTTTGTGGGTTAACGACAACAGTTAAAAACCCGTGTCTTTGCTTGTATAGCAAAGATTGCATAGACTGTCTATACAAAAAACTAGTGCTTGTAGAGCGGAAAAAATTAGCATCTCTAATATACATTTTTTATGTATATGATTTTATTTACTTTTCTTAAAAAGAAAATATTCTAATAATTAGATTTTTTTCAAAATATTTTCAAGTTTTTTGTAAAATAATGTATCTTGTAATTGTTCTTGCTTAAGTGTTTCAATAGCTTTATAAGTAGCAAAAGAAAGAAGTTGCAGGATATTTTTATAATATCTTAGAAATAATTGGAGTAAAGTTTTGAAAAATAAAACAATTACTATAATTGGTGTAGGTCTTTTAGGCGGTAGTTATGCTATGGGGCTTACAAAAGCTGGAAATACTGTATATGGCATTGATATAAACCAAGAAAGTATTGATTTTGCAAAAGAGCAAGGCTACATTGCTGATGGTGCAGTAGATAATTATTTAAGCTATTTAGCAAAGTCTGATATTATTGTATTATGCCTTTACCCGAATGCATTAGTAAAATGGGTTGAAGATAATGCTTCTTTTATGAATAAAACTTCTATAGTAACAGATGTTTGCGGTGTAAAACAAGGAATTGTTGAAGAAGTACAAAACATATTATTCCCTTATGGAATTGAATTTTATGCTTCGCACCCAATGCGTGGTAAAGAGGTTTTAGGAGTAAAAAACGCCGATGATAAAATTTTTAGCAACGCGAACCTTATTCTTGTTCCAAATGAAAAAAATACAAAAGAAGCGGAAGATATTATTATAGACTTAGCCCACACCCTAGGTTTTACAACTATTTCAAAGCTTAACCCCTACGAGCATGATAAAATGATTGGCTACCTTAGCCAATTAACCCATGCCATAGCTGTAAGCCTAATGACAGCAAATAGCGATGACGAACTTGCAAAATATAGCGGTGATAGCTTTAGAGATTTAACCCGCATAGCAAAAATAGATGAATATTTATGGAGCGAACTTTTTAGC
>CAYJFV010000132.1:0-5324 GCA_964369275.1 uncultured Desulfovibrionaceae bacterium | reverse complement strand
TAAATGTTGATAAAAACATAGATAAAGGCACAGTGCATATTATTTTAGATAATGCACATATCTCTAATGTTGAACTTACTCCAATTAATATTGTGGAAGCACAAAATATAGAAATTATGCTAAAGGGAAATAACAGCGTTACTCAGGGAAATATTTCAAAACCAAGCCTAAATTTTCCTTCTGCAGCAATTTATTCTAAAGCAGATACAACAATTATTGGCGAGGGAAATCTATCTGTAACAGCTAATTATCAAGACGACATAAACTCTCGTGATGACCTTATTATTTCAAATGCAAATATTTCTGTAAAAGCTGTTGAAGATGATATTGTTGGTAAAGACTTACTAGAAATAAATAAGGCTAATATTACAGTCGAAGCTGGAAAAGATGGGCTTAATTCTTCAAACGATGAAAAAGTTCATAGATAACTGCGTTTCATTATCTTCTTCAAAAAAGTCCCTTTAGTATATAATGGGGCTTTTTTGTATGATTAATTAACAATTTTTTTTACATATATTAACTCTTTTACATATAAACTTTATGTGTTATTATTTATTTAGCTTAAAGTAAGTATATTTTATAAGGAGTTTAAAATGCTAGAAATTAATCGTCTTGCACCACAATTTGAATTACCCTCATTTTCAAATGGTGAATTTGGCAAATTATCGCTTGAATCATTACGCTCTAAATGGGTATATATGTGCTTTTATCCTGGAGATTTTACCTTTGTTTGAGCAAGTGAAATTGCTACAGTTGTAGCAAAATTCGAAGAATTTAAATCAATAGGTGTTGAAGTGGTAACCATTAGCCCAGATAGTGTTTTTGTACACAAAATGTGGGCTGATAAAGAAATTATTGAACTTTCTAAAACTAATAAAATTCCATTTCCTATGCTGGCAGATACCGATGCGGAATTAGCCAAGTTGTATGCCACTTATGATAAAGAAAGAAAAGTTATTCTTCGTGGGTCTTTTATTATTGACCCAGAGGGCATTTTACAAGCAATGGAAGTAACCACAACTAAGATTGGTAGGGATTTTGATGAAATTTTACGCAAAATTAAAGCTATGCAAATGTTTCAATCAACAGGACATACCGCACCTTGTGCATGGAAGCCAGGGCAAAAAGGAATTGCTGGAAATATTGAACTTGTGGGTAATATGAAAAAGGTATGGACTTTATAATCTAATATTAAATTATGCATATTTATTTGGAGAAGCAAAAGCTTCTCCTTTTTTATAATTTAAAAGCTCGTATATAAAGACTATATTCCTATAATTTCTAAATTTTTACAGAAGGCTAATAGTAATTTTAAATAGCTTCTCCAAACTCCTTGACTATATAAGCAAGTTCATATTAAAATGCTTTTATGCGTACACAAACAGAAAGAATTTTTGAAGTTGATATTTTGCGGTTTATTGCTGCTATTGCTGTTCTCTTTTTTCATGCCACCTTCAGGGGGCAATTTTACGAGATATATACATTTAGCTTCCCCTTTTTAAGCTCGTTTACTAAATACGGCTTCTTAGGTATTGACCTTTTCTTTATTATTAGCGGATTTGTTATACTTATGTCTGCTCAGAATAAAAGCCCTAAAGCTTTTGTAAAGTCTCGCTTTATTAGGCTTTATCCATCTTTTTGGTTTGGTGTCACCTTTGTAGCTATAGTTTGCTATTTATGGGGGAGTGCTATTTTCACCCCAAATTTTTGGCAATACATAATAAATATGACAATGCTAGGCGGTTTTCTAGGCGTAAAAGATATTGACGGCGTTTACTGGACATTATACGTTGAATTGAAGTTTTATATTTTTATTTTTCTACTTATGCTAGCTGGTAGAATAAAGCACATACTTATTTTTCTATTTTTATGGGCTTGCCTTGCTTTCTTAGATATTTTTATTAATATTCCTTGGAAAATACAGTCATTGCTTATTATAAATTGGGCTCACTACTTTGTAGCTGGCTGCTTGTTTTATCTTATTAGACGTGATGGTTTGAACAAGCTATATGCTGTTTTTCTTGCATTTGTATACATTATTTCTATGCTTAGGTTAGACACTCGAATGGAAGGCATCGCAAACACGTATAATACGGAATTTTCAACTATAATAGCCTATTTAATTGTTAGTGCTATTTTTCTTGTTATGGGCGTTATCGCTTTAAGAATGGTGTCTTTTTCAAAATACAGCAAAACTTTTGTTCTTTTAGGCTCTTTGTCTTATCCTATTTATCTATTGCATCACAATGCAGGCTTTATTTATATGGAACAAATGCAAGCCTATATGAATAAATATGTAATTTTAGTAACTTTATTTGCGTGGGTAATAGGACTTTCCTACCTTGTTACACTTTATGAAAAATGGCTTGCGAATAAACTAAAACACGCTATAGAGCGTTTTTAAATTCCTATTTGGTTTATATTATGCGTATAAAAACTAAGTATATTATATTATTATGTATTATCTGCTTTGGTTTTCTAGCGTTTTATGCAGGAAGACAAAGTTTTTATTATGATGGAAAAACTTTTAATGCTATTTATAGCGGGCAAAGAGTGGCTATGCTAAACACACAAAGTAAGCAAGTAACCAATTGTGATATGCTTTTTATAGGCGACAGCCTTGTTGATGGAATGTATTTTCAAAGTACAAAAAAAAATGTATTTCTTAGCGGAGTTGGTGGCTCAACCGTTGAAGATTGGCGTGCTTGGAGTTCTAAACTTATTGAAGAGCTTGCACCTAAAACACTTATGATTGCACTAGGAGTTAATAATACTAGCCGAGATTTGAAGTTTGATATAAAAGACTTTATCAAAAACTACCAAGAAATTTGCAGTATTGCAAAAGAACAGGGAGTTGAAGAAATTATAATTCTAAGCGTGCTACCAGTAGGAAAAGATCAAGTTTTAGGGAACTTAGTGTTTGATAGTGAAGCAATAAAAAATATTAATACTGCTCTTCAAAAGCTTGCAAAAGAAAATTACTATATATATTTAGATACATATAGTCATTTTGTAAACGAAGAAGGTTTTATTTTTCCAAACCTCACTACTGACGGAGTTCACCTTACAGAAAAAGGCTATATACTGTGGAAAAAGTTAATTTTTGCTGATTTATAGTAAGCGTGGCACAAGTTCACTATACGCAAAGGAATTGTATGAATAAAATTATTAATATTCTTTATTTAAAACTGCTTATTGTTTTAGCATACACTTTATTTCCATATCAAATCTATGCAGCTGATATGTATAAAGAAACACAACTTCTTTTAGGAACATTCATTACAATACAACTTAATTCTAGCAATGAAAACAATGCTCAAATCGCAAAAGAATGCTTTACTCGCGTAGATGAGCTTGGAAAAATCTTTACAAGACATGAATCGGGTATACTTTCACAGCTCAATAAAGAAAAAGTTATTGAAAATGCACCTCAAGCCTTAATTGACGTATTAAATGAAAGCTCAAGTATTCAAAAAGCCACACATAATGCTTTTAATCCATCAATCCTACCCATTTTAGAATACCTTGAAAGTTTAAGCGAAGAAGATACACTTGCTCCAGAAAAAATAGCTGAACTATACGAAGCCGTGAGCGATAATCCATATACAATTGAAAATACAAAGGTAGCACTTAAAAACGCACAAACAAAAATCACCTTAGACGGAATTGCAAAAGGGTATATTGTAGATGCAGCATGCAGAATACTTGATGAACACAATATTGAAAACTATCTTGTAAACGCTGGAGGCGACATTCGGGCAAAGGGAAAAGCAAGCACGAGCTTTTTTTCTTCCAGACCATGGATGGTTGCAATAGAAGACCCTGAAAAAAATGCTAATTATCCTGCATATATTGAATTAAACAATATGGCATTAGCCACTTCAGGCTCGTACGAAAAACATTTTCGGAACAATCTTCATCATATTATTATGCCAACAATTTCTAATAATTTTATAATAGATGAAATTTCAGCACCAATTAAAAGCGTTTCTGTAATAGCTTCTAATGCCACATTAGCAGATGCACTTGCTACAGCATTCTCATGCATGACAAAAGAAATGGTACTTGATTATGCCAGTAACAATCCTGATATTGCCTATTTTATAATCGACGATAAAGATGAAGTTGTGTATTCAAAAAATTGGCCAAGAAATTAGTTAAATAGTATTTTTGTCTACTATTTCACTAGTCTTATTTTACTTTTTCAAATTCAGCAATAATAGCTGGTTTTTGTTTTAAACCTTCAAGGCGTGAAACTTCGTTACCATCTTTCATAAATAACATTGTTGGGAAGCCTTTTACACCACACCTATCTTTTAGATCTTCATTTGCGTTGAAGTCTACTGTATAAATAGGAAGGTCTGGGTCATTTTTATCAATGTCTTTCAGAACAAAGCTAAGCATTTTACAAGGGCCACAAGTTTTAGAGTAAAATTCTACTATCGCAGGACCTGATATATCCATTGCATCTAATTAAGCAGTTCTAATTTCTTTAATCATTTTAAGTTCCGTTTTTATAATTGTAATATAATTGAAGCTTTTATGCTTTTAAGTTTATTAAATAAATGCTGATTAATATTTTTTTTGCATTATGCATATTATGATCGAAAAAATCTATTAAATCAGCATTTACAAAAGTATTAGGTTTTTGTAGCTTTAGAAAACATAGAAGAAGGAGATACTTGGTCTTATTCCATTTTTAAATTTTGCACCAGCTGCTCTTTGTGCTGAGGTAAACCAAATATTCTCATCAAAGTTTTGAAGGATATAGTTAATTTCAAAAGAAGTGGTTAGATTTCTTGCAATTTGATAACGAGCCCAGACAGAAAATTCCATCAAGCTATCTTTTGTAGTTAAATAGGCAGGTGAATAATTACCAGGTTTGGCGTTGTTTACATGATTTGTACCTTTAAGGAACATAATATTATCATTTAGGGATAAATTATCTAAAATTTCAAAATTTTGGTGTGAAAGCATAAGACCAAAAGTACCATTAGGTGTATTTGCCCCTGAGAATGGTAATAATGCTGGTGTACCATACAAGTCTATATTGTAATACGCAGTACCGACGTTCCATGAAGAAACAACATTTCCCATTAAGCCATCATTCCCCTTTGCATCTTGCCCTGGTGAATACCAAGAAGTAAGCTTGCTTGTTCCAAATTCACTTGCATAAGATACAGAAGCATTAACAAGCCAACCATAGCCTTCATAGTTATTTGTTCTACTTTCAGGGAACTCATCATCCTTTGTTGCGTGTGAATAAAGGGCATCTAAGTTAAAGGTAAACGGGTCTAGCATATTAAAAGTACTTGTGATTCCTC
>CAYJFV010000131.1:0-5337 GCA_964369275.1 uncultured Desulfovibrionaceae bacterium | reverse complement strand
TTTCTTTCAAGCTATGAATGTTGGAAAAAATGCAGGCATACAAGCTCAAATTTCATCGCGTTTACGACTATTAGAAAATGTTGAAGAAAAAATAGTTTTTTCAAATAATGAAGACTTGCAAAAAATTTATGCACTCATTCAAGGGCAATCTATTGAATATACTTCAAGAAATAAAAATCAAGAAAATAAAATTCCCTTCTATTGGAAAAATTTATATTTAGGCAATTTAACCAAAAAAGGGAATAGACTTTTGTGGACTACAAAATAATTTTCTCTATGCATATTTACTATTTTATAAATATATAAAATAATATGTTTTTTCCTGCTTTTTTTTAAACTAATTATGCTTGAAAAAAAATGAAAAATGGTATACTATAATTTTACTTTTTTGGGCATACCCATTTCGAATTTTAGAAAATTGCTGTATTAGGAAATTTTAGCATGAATAAAACAATAAGTTCAAATAGCCTTCTTGATTATGGCGAAGAAGTTCAAACAAACTTAGCAGATACTTCTGAACAAGCTACAAAAAAAGCACCAGCAAGCACAAAGAAAAGAGTTAAAAAAGAGAATACTACTCTTTTAAAAATTGGTGAGGTAGCCACTTTATTTGAAATTAATACCTCTGTTTTACGTTTTTGGGAGGATGAGTTTGAGCAATTAAATCCTGAACGTACAGAAAAAGGGCAAAGACTTTATTCCACAAAAGATATAGCTTTAATCAAAAAAATAAAAAAACTTCTGCATGTTGAGGGGCTTACAATTGAAGGGGCAAAGAAAAGCCTAGCTAAAGGTCAGCTTCCTAAAGGCAGGCAAGATGTTCGCCCAAAATTAGGTAATATTCCTACTCTTTCCTTGCATAAGGGCGAAAAAACTTCGCAAAGCCAAGAAAATTTACAAGAAACTAACCGAGCTGCAAAAATTTTACAACAAGCTTTAAATGTACAAAAAGCAAAAAATGCAAAAGAACGTGAAGAAGAAGTTCTAGCACTACAAGCTATTCACCAAGAATTATTAGCTATTAAAGCGATGCTAACTAAATAAGTTGTCTCACTTTTTTATATTATATTATTAACCTTTAACCCAATATTATTATGATACTTTCACCATCATTACTTTCAGCCGATTTTACAAACCTAGAACAAGAACTAAAAGACCTAGAACAAGCAGGGCTTAAGTGGGTTCACTGGGACGTAATGGACGGCATGTTTGTGCCCAACATAACCTTTGGGCAACACGTTATTAACCAATGCAGAAAAAAATCTAACTTATTTTTCGATGTTCACCTTATGATTGAACAACCAGAAAGATATCTTGAAGATTTTGTTAACGCTGGGGCAGATATGCTTGTAGTTCATGCAGAAGCCACAAAACATCTACAAAGAACACTTGCAAGAATACGCGAACTTGGTGTAAAAGCAGGTGTTTCACTTAACCCAGCCACACCGCTTGAAGTGCTAGACTATGTGCTTGACGATATAGACATGGTGCTTCTTATGAGTGTAAATCCTGGTTTTGGTGGGCAATCTTTCATTCCAGCTACCTATGAAAAAATACAAAAAACTAGGCAAAAGCTTGGAACAAGAGAAGTGCTTATTCAAATTGATGGCGGTGTGAACCCAGAAAACACGCCAAAGCTTTGTGAAATGGGGGCTGATGTTCTAGTTTCTGGCTCGGCATTTTTCAACTTCAAACCTTATAATACAAGATTAGAAACGTTTAATAATTCATTAAATAAAGGATAAACTCATGTCACAAACATCACTTTTACCAGTAGCAAATGCAATACGTTCTTTAGCTATGGATTCAGTACAAAAAGCAAATTCAGGCCACCCTGGTGCCCCAATGGGTATGGCAGATATTGCTACTCAGCTATGGTTAAACACCATGAACTACAACCCAACAAACCCAAATTTCCAAAATAGAGATAGATTTTTAATCTCTAACGGGCATGCTTCTGCTTTGCTTTATTCTGTTCTTCACCTTGTTGGGTATGATGTACAAATTGATGACTTGAAACAATTCAGAACTCTTCACTCAAAAACTCCAGGTCACCCAGAATTTGGCGATACTGTTGGTGTTGAAGCTTCTTCTGGCCCACTTGGGCAAAGCCTTGCAATGAGTGTTGGTTTTGCACTTGCAGAAAAAATGCATGCAAAAAAATACAATAAAGAAAACTTCCCAGTTGTTGACCATAAAACCTTTGTTTTCACTGGCGATGGTTGCCTAATGGAAGGTTTAAGCCAAGAAGCAATTTCTTTAGCAGGTACTTTTGAACTTGGTAAATTAATTCTACTTTATGATAATAATGATATCTCAATCGATGGTAATATTTCTAACTGGCTAAAAGACGATATCCCTGCACGCTTTGAAGCTTCAGGCTGGCACGTTATCCGCAATGTTGACGGGCATGATGAAACAGCTATCAAAAACGCTTTAGACTTAGCCGTAAATAATGCCGATGCAGACGGTACAAAGCCAACTTTAGTTATTTTCAAAACAACAATTGGTTTTGGTTCACCAAACAAAGCTGGTACATCTTCTTGCCATGGTGGCCCATTAGGCGAGGAAGAAGTAAAACTTTCTAAAGAAAAACTTGGTATCACCTACCCTGCTTTTGAAGTTCCACAAGATGTTTATAAACTTGCAGATAGAAAAGCTAAAGGGCAAGCTATTGAAGATGAATGGAATAAACTATTCAAAGCGTATGAAGCACAATACCCTGAACTAGCTAAAGAATTTACTAGAAGTGTTGTAAACAGAGAATACGCTTTAGACCCTGCAAAATTAGAAGAAACTTTCTTCAATGCTCTTAATATTTCAGATAAAGAATTAGCAACTCGTGTCTCATCACAAGAAGTATTAAATACTTTAGCAGGGTATATGCCTGAATTAATTGGTGGCTCTGCCGACCTTTCACATTCAGTAAATACTTGGAATGCAAAATCTTCTTCTATAAACGGTTCTAATTTACCGCTAGATTTTACAGCAAACTATATACACTATGGTGTGCGTGAATTTGGTATGGCTTGCATTATGAACGGGCTAGCATTATACGGCGGTTTTATGCCTTACGGCGGTTGCTTCTTAGTATTTTCTGACTATATGCGTGCGGCAATTCGTGTATCTGCATTAATGAAGCAAAAAGTTGCGTATGTGCTTTCACACGACTCTATTGGCGTTGGCGAAGATGGCCCAACTCACCAACCAATCGAGCAAATATCTTCATTGCGTCTTATTCCTGGTGTAGATGTGTGGCGTCCTGCTGATACTAATGAAACAGCTATTGCATGGATGAGTGCTGTTCAAGTACAAAAACCTACAGCTTTATTATTTAGCCGTCATAATTTACCACAACTTACTCAAAATATAGCTCGTGAAGACATCAAAAAAGGTGGCTATATTTTCTGTGAAAATGACAGCACACCAGAAATTATACTTATTGCTACTGGTTCAGAGCTTTCTTTAGCGGTTCAAGCTTACAATAAGCTTATAGCTGATGGTAAAAAAGTACGTGTTGTTTCAATGCCTTGTACTCAAATTTTTGATGTTCAAAGTGCTGAATATAAAGAAAAAGTTCTTCCTAATGCGTGCAGAAATAGGGTTGCTATAGAAATGGCTCATTCAGATTTCTGGTATAAATACGCTGGCTTAGATGGTTTAGTAATTGGTATTAATCAATTTGGTGCTTCTGCTCCTGGCAATGTATTATTTGAACACTTCGGCTTTACAGTTGAAGCTGTTTTAGAAAAAATAAAAGCTAAATTTTGCTAATGTGTAAAAGGAAGTAATATGAAAGCTAAACTTATAGATCAATGCGAATTATCAGGAAAAAAAGTTGTTATTCGCGTAGATATGAATGTTCCTATTAAAGACGGTGTTGTTAAATCTGATACAAGAATTAAAAGAGCATTAAAATCAATTGAATATGCACTTAGTCAAAATGCATCAGTATTAGTTATTTCGCATTTAGGGCGACCAACTGAAGGTGAATATAATGCTGAATTTTCGCTAAAGCCTGTTGCAAAAAGGCTTTCCGAGCTACTAAATAAAGAAGTTATTTTCTTTGAAAAGCTTGAAGATGTTCAGCTTGAATTAGGTCAAGTTGGCATGCTTGATAATATTCGCTTTATGGTAGGCGAAAAAAAGAATAACGCTGAACTTGCTCAAACACTTGCAAATTTAGCTGATGTATATTGTATGGACGCTTTTGGAGCTGCTCATAGAGCCCATGCAAGTACAGAAGGTGCTATTCGTTTAGCAAAAATTGCGTGTGCTGGCTATTTAATGGCGGGCGAAATGGACGCGGTTGATGCTTTAATGGAAAATCCGCATGCTCCATTTTATGCAATTGTGGGTGGTTCTAAGGTTTCGACAAAACTATCTGTTTTGGAAAATCTTGCGAAGAAGGTTGATGGTCTTATTGTGGGTGGTGGTATTGCAAATACTTTCTTGCTTGCTAAAGGCTATAATATTGGAAAATCGCTTGTAGAGCCTGAACTGGTGGAAAATGCTAAGGCTATTTTAGCAATCGCGAAGGACATACCGCTTCCTGTTGATGTTGTGGTTGCAAAGTCATTAGCTGAAAATGTTCCTACACGCACTTGTTTGGTTTCAGAAGTGCAAGACGATGAAATGATTTTAGATATTGGCGAAAAAACAGCACAATTATATAATGAAGTGCTGTCTAAAGCCAATACTATTGTATGGAATGGGCCTGTTGGTGCTTTTGAGATTAAGCCTTTTGATGAGGGTTCAAAGGCAATTGCTTTATTTTTAGCTGAAAGTAAGGCATATACATTAGTTTGCGGTGGCGATTCTATTGCTGCGGTGGAAACTTTTAATGTTGCTGATAAAATGAGCTATATTTCAACTGGTGGTGGGGCATTTTTAGAAGTGCTTGAGGGTAAGGTTTTACCTGCAATTGCTGCTTTGAAAGATAGAGTTTAGGTTTTACTTAAGATTGTGATAAAGGGCAGATTTTTCTGCCTTTTTTTTGTTTTTTTACAGGAAATATTAAGTTAATCTTCCTTATACTTTTTTATATATTTGACAAAAAGCTTAAATACATATATAGTACCAGTCAATTAAGCGGAGGCGTTTTGTAACCGGTGTTGCACTTGGTCTTCAAAACCAATGGTAGGGTTAAGAGCTCTATGGTAGGTTCGACTCCTATACGCTTCCGCCAATATATTAAGTCGCGTTTTGTAACCCCATTCACGATAAAGTCGCACTTGGTCTTCAAAACTAATGGCAAGGTTAAGAGCTATATGGTAGGTGCAACTCCTATACGCTTCCGCCAATATATTAAGTCGCGTTTTGTAACCCCATTCACGA
>CAYJFV010000130.1:0-5349 GCA_964369275.1 uncultured Desulfovibrionaceae bacterium | reverse complement strand
AGGGCTAAAGGGACTAAGCCCCTTTAGAATCCCTAATGCAAAAATATCAAAAGCTTATTTCTACTGAACTGCGTTCACTAGAAATAAGCTTTTGATATTTTTGGGAAGTGTAATAAATTAATTTGTTACATGAATTTTCGTGACTAAGGCGAATAATGGAAGTTGGACTTGTAAATGGTAGGTTGCACTAATATAACATTTTCAGCACTTGTTACACAAGTGAAAAAGTTTTGTATTTTTGCTCTCTGTTTTTTCTCACTTGCGATAGCAAGTGTTGCACATATTAACTTCTGCTCTTGACTACCATTTACTAGTCCAATTTCCGTTAATCGCCTTAGCCACGAAAATGTATTCAGAGAAAATATTGTGTATGCAGTAAAGGAAGATATAATGCCCTTGAAAAATGCTTACATTTTTCAAGGGCATTATTGATGACGTGGGTTCTTAGGGAAATGACCTTCCCTAAGCCGTCGGAGACATTAAAAAAATAAGTAATATAATAGTTTATGCTGAAACACTACTTCCTTGAATATAGATAGGCATAATACGCTTGCCCTAGGCTTATGCTTGCGTCAGAGGGTGAATAATTTTGGTGAATAATTGGGGTAATATTTTTTTCTTGTAGGGCTTTGGTTATTTCTTCGAGCAGGGTTTTGTTTAGCATTACGCCACCGGTTAAACCTAATTTTTGTACATTATGTTCTTTGCAAATGCATTCACCCCATAAGGCAAGGGAATGAGCGAGGGATAAATGGAAATATCTTGCAACTTTAGCGTAAACTGCATAGGCAGCGGGGGAAATTTCTGGTTTATTAATTCCAATGCGGGAATCGTAATCGTGTCTAATTGGTTTAGCTTCGTAACAGCAAACATTAGTGCGTAAAGCGATAAGTTTTTTGATGCAGTTATTGAATAGGGTATGCGAGTCGAATAAAATAGTATTTTTTTCAAATATTGGTTCAACGATTTCGTACTCGTTATAGTTGAAATTTTGCATGGCTTCAAGTTGCATAGGAACTTGCCCCTCATACGAAATTTGAGGTTCACAACCAAGAATTACGCCAATTGCATCAAAAAGTCTTCCGCAACTTGAAGTAGGTATTCCAATTTTTTGTGAGCATAGTTCGCGTATTGCTTCGCGGTCGTTTAGGTTGATTGTTGCACCAAAGGGAAGTGAAGTGAGAAATTTACTTGTTTGGCAGATATCTAAGGAGCTGTTTAATAGGAAAGATTCAGCCATATACCAAGGTCTTTTTACTGCCATATCGTTTGCGGGTTGTAGCGAGGGTGTAAAGTGTCCAATTCTATTCCATTCATTTAATTCTGGGTTAATATAAATGGCTTCTCCGCCCCACATTGTGCCATCTAAGCCATAGCCTGTTCCATCAAGTATAAGTACGCACATTTTTTCATATAGGGTGTTGTCTGCAAGTAGTGAATAGGCGTGTGCGGCGTGGTGTTGCATGTCTAGGCGTGTGCATTTTTCCATGAAGTAGGATTTTGCACTTTCTGATGTATCTTCGTGTTTTTCGCTGTTTCTAAAAATAGGTGCTTTTGAATGTGATTGTGCTTCAGTGCCATGATAGGTGGCTTCGGTTAAAACTTTGTGAAGTGCGGCGGTAGAGTTTTCAAAAAGTCTTTTTTCTTCAATCATTTGTGCTAGATCATCAGCATAGGAACGCATAAAAGAGTTTGGGTGAGCATCTGTTATGATTAAATCTGGTTCAACGGCGAGTAATTTTTTTAAATGCTCAATATTTTCTTGCATGAAGAATTGATTTTGCAGGTTTTCCATATTACCAATGTGTTGGCCAACAAATACTTGAGTTGTTTTTTTGTCGGGGTTATTATTATTTGCTGAAGATATGGTTTTAGTTATGGCACAAGTTGCTTTTAAATCTGCACCTAATGCAAGAATTGTTTTAGGGAAAGTTTCAAAAGGTAGAAAGTCTAGCGGTTCAGGAACGAAGGCTCTTGCTCTTCGTATGCTGATGAAATTAGATTTTTTCGTTTTGTTTTTTTCTTCAAGTTCTAGTACATTTTTGGGTTTTACAAATAGTACGGAATCGTCAACTCTTACTAAAATATCACGGTTATGGAATAGAAAATGGTCTGCAATACCAGTAAGTTTGTTGAAGGCTTCACGGTTTCCTAGTGCTATAGGCTCGCCAGAAATATTGCCAGAAGTCATTACAAGGGCTTCAAACTTTGGTTTATAATAGTGATCACCGCAAAATAGTAATTCATGTAATGGGGAAGAGGGAAGCATAAGCCCAATTGTTTCTGTGTCTGGTGCAAGAATGTTTGGAAGTGTAGAATTAGGTTTTTTCTTGCACAAAACAATAGGACGTTTTGCACAGGTAAGTAGTTGTTCTTCTTCTTCATTAATATATGCAAATTGCCTTGCAGAATCAATATTTGCTACCATTACGGCGAAGGCTTTATTTGGGCGTGATTTACGCTTTCTAAGGTTTTTAATAGCTAAAATATTCATTGCGTTGCATGAAAGGTGAAAACCGCCTAAACCTTTAATGGCAACAATTTTCCCTTTGGCTAGACGCGATAAAGTATTTTCAAAGGCAACTTTTCCTTTACGTCCGCTTTCTGTCCAAATTTCTACACCACATTCATGGCAGGCGGTGGGCTGGGCATGAAAACGCCTATCAAGGGGGTCGGAATATTCTTTAGCACAGCTTTCACAAAGTGGGAAGCATGCCATACTTGTTGTTTCTCTATCGTAAGGTAGGGAATGGGTAATACTGTAGCGTGGGCCGCAGTTTGTGCAGTTAATGAATGGGTATAGATACCTTGCATCGTTTTTATCAAGCATTTCTTTTCTGCAATCTTCGCAATGTGCCATATCGGTTCCTATAAGCACACTGTGTCCTGTTCCTTTATGCTCGGTTAGAATAATTTCAAAACTTTCTTCTTCGATTGTATCTATTATGGTGCGAGTTAAAGATTCAAGCCTTGCCATTGGGGGTAGTTCACTTACAAAACGGCTAAAAAAAGTATCAAGGCATTCTCTTGTGCCTTGCACTTCTATAAGCACACCTTTTTCCGAATTACCAACTCTACCAGTTAATTCAAGGAAAGTGGCTAGTTTATATACAAAAGGGCGAAATCCAACGCCTTGTACTTGACCACCTGCAATGTAACGCTCGCGAATAATGGAATGTATATCTATCTTACTATTTTTTTTAGAAATATTTTTTTTCTTTTGTGAATTATTATTTTTCATAAATTTTATTCCTATGAATTAGTATAAAGAATATAACTCCATAAAATAGAACTTTATATTATTTTTTTACACCAAAAACATAACATAAGTATAAATAAAAAGCAAGTTTTGTATGTATTTTTCTTGGAAAGTGCCAACTAAAATTCTTGCTAATTACAGACAAATGGTTTATGGTTTTTGAAATGTTTTTTATGAAGAATATTGAGTATAATTTATAACATATTTTTAGGAGATATGCATGTTAGAACGTGTTGTCGTAACAGGAATGTCAACTATCAACCCTTTAGGGAAAGATGTTGAAAGTTCATTTAAAGCCTTGTGTGAAGGTAAATCAGGTATTGGGCCAATTACTCATTTTGATACAACTGGCTTTGATGCTACAATAGCTGGCGAGATTAAAGATTTTAATCCAGAAGACTATATGCCTGCTAAACAAGCAAAGCGTATGGATAGATTTGTTCAACTAGCTGTTGCTGCTTCTACTACATTACTACCGCATGCTAAATTTGAAATTAACGACGATAACGCAGCTGATGTTGGTGTTCTACTTGGTGTTGGGCTTGGTGGTTTAGGTACAATTGAAGTGTTCCACCAAAAATTAGTTGATGCTGGCCCATCTAAAGTTTCTCCTTTCTATATTCCAATGCTTATTTCTAATATGGCACCTGGTCAAGTTTCAATTTTCACTGGTGCTAAAGGTTCTAATATTGTTCTAACTTCCGCTTGTGCTTCTGCAACACATGCTATTGGCTATGCAGCACAAGAAATTATGCTAGGCCGTCAAAGAGCTATGATTACTGGCGGTGTTGAAGCTACTATTACAGCAATGGGCGTTTCTGGCTTTACTGCATTAAAAGCTCTTGCTACAGGTTATAACGACACACCTGAGCTAGCTTCACGCCCATTTGATGCAAACCGTCAAGGTTTTGTTATGGGTGAAGGTGCTGGCTTGTTCTTCCTAGAAAGTTTAAGTTCAGCCAAAGAACGTGGTGCTACAATTTACGCTGAAGTTGTTGGCTTTGGTGCTTCTGGTGATGCATACCACATGACAGCTCCGCATGAATCAGGTGCAGGAATGGCACAAGCTATGAGCCAAGCAATTAAAACAGCAGGTTTACAACCAAGCGATATTACTTGCATGAATGCACATGGTACTTCTACACATCTAAACGACCTTACAGAAACTAAAGCGATTAAAACTTTATTTGGCGAGCATGCTAAAAATATTTCAATTTCAGCAAACAAAGGGCAAATTGGCCACTTATTAGGTGCTGCTGGTGCGGTTGAAGGCTTATTCTCTGTAATGACCTTACATACTGGTTTAGTTCCTGGAACTATTAACCTAACTAACCCTGACCCAGAGTGTGACCTAAACTACATGGCAAGCGGTACACAAAAGTTAGACCCTAATTATGTATTATCTACTTCTTATGGATTTGGTGGCACTAACGGTGCTATTTTATTCAAAAAGTATGCTGAATAATTCAATAAAAATTTAACTTTAAATAAAGGAATTTATTATGGACGAACTTATTCTTCAAGATAAAGCTATAGCTGATGCTATATTCCTTGAAAGTAACAGACAAATGTCTAACTTAGAACTTATCGCATCTGAAAACTTTGTTTCACCTGCGGTTCGTCAAGCACAAGGTTCTGTTCTTACACATAAATATGCAGAAGGTTATGCACATAAGCGTTATTATGGCGGTTGTGAATTTGTAGATATTGCTGAAGACTTAGCTACTTCAAGAGCCTGCGAATTGTTTGGCTGTAACTATGCTAACGTACAACCTCATGCTGGTTCACAAGCAAATATGGGTGCATATCTTGCGTATTTAAAACCTGGTGATACTGTACTTGGTATGGATTTATCGCACGGTGGTCACCTTACACACGGTAGCCCAGTTAACTTTTCTGGTAGATTATTCAACATGGTTTCTTACGGTGTTGATAAAGAAACTGGTTTAATTGATTATGAACATGTAAAATCACAAGCAAAAGCACATAATCCTAAAATGATTATTGCTGGTGCTTCAGCCTATTCACGTATTATAGACTTTGCTAAATTCCGCCAAATTGTAGATGAAGTTGGGGCTATTTTATTTGTT
>CAYJFV010000129.1:4645-5379 GCA_964369275.1 uncultured Desulfovibrionaceae bacterium | reverse complement strand
TGTGGTAGCACGGGGGAGGCTTGAACTCTCGACAACTCGGGTATGAACCGAGTGCTCTAGCCAACTGAGCTACCGTGCCACACATATTGACTATATCAGCCAACGAGATGTATTTGTATATCAATTGAAAATAATTTGCAAGCTTTTTTTTATATAAATTTAAATTATTTTTATTCTCTTATAACTCTTCTTATTTATTAGAATAATTCACTATAAATAAACGATAGAAAGATAAAATAACAAATATTATATGCGGAAACCACGCCGCAACTAATGGTGCTACTGTGCCTGAACTTCCAAGCGTTTGCCCAACCATAACACATACATAAAAAATAAATACTATTAAAACTCCTACCGCTAAGCATATATATACATTTTCATTCCAAGATAACAAAGCAAATGCAATAAATGTTAAAACCAGTAAAGAAGCTCCATACGCAATTTTTGCATAAATTGCCGTTTCTAAACCTTCAACGTTTGAACCAGAATCTACCAATTCTTGCAAAGCATAATACAAATACTGTATAGGCAAATCTTCCGTACTTGTTGAACTATCTTCAGTTAAAAATAACACTGAATGATTACGCTTAAAAGGCAACTCTAATTCATCAAAACTAGATTTTTCAAACTTATGCGGAAAAGATTGCACACCATCTTTCAACAGCCATGTATCACCCTGTACACTAACTTCTTTACCTGAAATTATTTCATTGATTTTACTGCCGTTTTCATTC